>NZ_AEJZ01000239.1:0-2049 GCF_000208525.1 Escherichia sp. TW14182 | reverse complement strand
GCCCCCGCCGTGGTATGACCGCTTCCGGCATGATTGTGATTAACCCGCCGTGGAAGCTGGAACAGCAGATGAATAACGTGCTGCCGTGGCTGCACAGCAAACTGGTTCCGGCAGGCACCGGGCACGCCACCGTAAGCTGGATCGTGCCGGAGTAATTGCAGCCATTGCTGGCACCTATTACGTCTCGCGCTACAATCGCGGTAATCAACGATAAGGACAATATGTCATGACTAAACACTATGATTACATCGCCATCGGCGGCGGCAGCGGCGGTATCGCCTCCATCAACCGCGCGGCTATGTACGGTCAGAAATGCGCGCTGATTGAAGCCAAAGAACTGGGCGGCACCTGCGTGAACGTCGGCTGCGTGCCGAAAAAAGTGATGTGGCACGCGGCGCAAATCCGCGAAGCGATCCACATGTACGGCCCGGATTATGGCTTTGATACCACCATCAATAAGTTCAACTGGGAAACGTTGATCGCCAGCCGTACCGCCTATATCGACCGTATTCATACTTCCTATGAAAACGTACTCGGTAAAAATAACGTTGATGTAATCAAGGGCTTTGCTCGCTTCGTTGATGCCAGAACGCTGGAAGTTAACGGTGAAACCATTACGGCCGATCATATTCTGATCGCCACCGGTGGTCGTCCAAGCCACCCGGATATTCCGGGCGTGGAATACGGCATTGATTCCGATGGTTTCTTTGCCCTACCCGCTTTGCCAGAGCGTGTAGCGGTTGTTGGTGCGGGTTACATCGCCGTTGAACTGGCTGGCGTGATTAACGGCCTCGGCGCGAAGACGCATCTGTTTGTGCGTAAACACGCGCCGCTGCGCAGCTTTGACCCGATGATCTCCGAAACGCTGGTCGAAGTGATGAACGCCGAAGGCCCGCAACTGCACACTAACGCCATCCCGAAAGCGGTGGTGAAAAATGCCGATGGCAGCCTGACGCTGGAGCTGGAAGATGGTCGCAGTGAAACGGTAGATTGCCTGATTTGGGCGATTGGCCGTGAACCTGCCAATGACAACATCAACCTCGAAGCCGCTGGCGTTAAAACCAACGAAAAAGGCTATATCGTCGTCGATAAATATCAAAATACCAACGTTGAAGGTATTTACGCGGTGGGCGATAACACAGGCGCAGTGGAACTGACGCCGGTCGCGGTAGCGGCAGGTCGCCGTCTCTCTGAACGCCTGTTTAATAACAAGCCGGATGAGCATCTGGATTACAGCAACATTCCGACCGTGGTCTTCAGCCATCCACCGATTGGTACTGTTGGTTTAACGGAGCCGCAGGCGCGCGAGCAGTACGGCGACGATCAGGTGAAAGTGTATAAATCCTCTTTCACCGCCATGTATACCGCCGTCACCACTCACCGCCAGCCGTGCCGCATGAAGCTGGTGTGCGTTGGATCGGAAGAGAAGATTGTCGGTATTCACGGCATTGGTTTTGGCATGGACGAAATGTTGCAGGGCTTCGCGGTGGCGCTGAAGATGGGCGCAACCAAAAAAGACTTCGACAACACGGTTGCCATTCACCCGACGGCGGCAGAAGAGTTCGTGACAATGCGTTAAATGTTAAAGGGCAAAGAGTGGTGTGCTCTTTGCCCTTAGTTACGTTTCCGCTATCAGTTCAGAAGCTGAAGCAGAAAGCGGATCAGTTCCAGCAGCGCAATTAACGCCCCAAGAACGATGATTGCTTTATCAATCACCCGTTTTCTCCATGCGATGGAGTGAGAATGCATCCGCTTACTCATCCACTGCCTGTCACGGCGCATGTCCCATTGTTAGATGACGACTATCTCACTCCGGCCAGAGCATCAGTTAACGGCACCACCCGTACTTCTGACCAGGACTTTGAAAGCGTTTATGCGCATTGTCAGAGTGAAAATGTCTCAGAGCTAACTGGATAATCATACAGTACATACAGGTTATAAAACCAGCACGTCCTTGCAATAGTTTCAGTATGGTATTAGCATTGATGCGTTAGATGATGACTATCTCACTCCAGCCAGAGCCACCAACTCAGGGCTGGAAAGTAAAAA
>NZ_AEJZ01000240.1:0-8743 GCF_000208525.1 Escherichia sp. TW14182 | reverse complement strand
CAGCGGAAAACGTTTAGATTCCGCGATAGTTGAAATTGCCTTTGCGCCAAAACGCGAGTCGAGTAGTTCTGAGCGGAAATCCGTTAACAACTTCTGGTCCATTTCGAACTCCTTAAATTTATTTGAAGGCAATAAAAAAGTAGGATTTATCTGGAATGGACGCAAGGCGTTACGGGTGTAATTTAAATAACAAAATCCTAAACAGAAAAAAGGCTTTTTATAATATAAACATTTAACATGATAATATTAAAAACAGACTTTATTATCGTAATAAAAATCGCCCAAACATTCCTGTCGGGCGATCGAATTAATTATTGTTTATCCTGCATATACGGTGTGTAAACTCCGTTCAGGCTGTGCAAGAAAGCCACGATATCATCCACATCCTCCTGCGGCAGCTCTTTACCGACCTGGTAGCGCAGCATCAGTTTCACCGCCCCGTCCAGCGTCGGCACATCACCGCGATGGAAGTACGGTGCCGTTAGCGCAACGTTACGCAAACCGGGTACTTTCTGACGCAGTTTATCGCGTTCTTCTTTAGTTACATTCATACGGCCAATATCTGCCGCCGTAATTTCACCAAAATTAAAGTCTTTTTTCAGACCCAGCGGTTCGAAGGAACGTCCACCGAGAATAATACCGCCATGACACGTTGCACATTTATTATCTTTAAATAATTGATAACCTTTTTTCTGCTGCGCCGTCAGCGCATTTTCATCACCACGCAACCATTTATCAAACGGTGAATCCGGCGTAATTAATGTTTTCTCAAATTCAGCAATTGCGTCAGTAATATTTTCACCACTGAAACCTTGCGGATAAACTTTGAGGAACTGCGCTTTCAGCACAGGATCTTTTTCCAACTTCGCAATGATTTCGTCCCAGGATTTGGACGCCATTTCAATCGGATTCAGCGGCGGCCCACCCGCCTGATCCTGCAATGTTGCCGCACGACCATCCCAGAACTGCTCAACGTTAAATACTGAGTTAAATACCGTCGGCGCGTTAATCGGCCCGACCGCACCACCGACACCAATCGATGTTTTTCTGCCATCGACCCCCCCCGCATTCAACGCATGGCAATGAGCGCATGAAATGGTGCTATCAGCCGATAAACGGGGATCGTGATACAGCGCAAAGCCCAACGCCACTTTTTGCGCATCGGTAGGCAGTTTTTGCGGGATGGGCTGCACCGGTTCATTGCGATGCTCCGGAGCAGTGTCATTACTGGCGTAATATTCCGCGCGCTGTTTTGCAATCCAGGCCAGTATTTCCGCCCGCTCTTCATCACTCACCTTACCCGCCCAGTGTAGCGCGGTATAACGCGTTGGTGGCATAGTTTCATACTGCATCACCCATTCAATCTTATTCAGATCGCTTTGCGAAATGGGTTTATCAGCCAACAGAGCCGCACGCACGGCCTCAAGATTAAAAGATTTATATCCGAGCTTAATGTCGTAATCCATCAACTGTTTCGCGCCAGGAATATAATAATAGGCGGGTAATTCTGCCGAAGGCGTATGGCAATAGTCGCATCCCTTTTCGCGGAGAAAGCCTAAAACCTTATTATTTTCACTGACAGCAGATGCCTGAACATCGGCCTGTTTACTGCGTTTATTATCGTGGTACCACACATAACCAGATAACCCTAAATAGCAAATCGCGACGCCAGCCAGGCCGATCGCGGTAATACGTGAGACCATTTTCATTATTCTTCCCTCACGGTAGTGAGTTATTGTGACCCAGAAAATTTTCCAGAATGCTGCAAACGTCTCTGCGAGACAAAGCCATCATAAAAAACAGGGAGATACGCTTTTTGATAGGAATCAATCAATTACATGAATATAAACTATCAATAAGATAGCCTGTGCCTATTACCCAGATCAGGAATGGCATATCATGATTACGGGGGAGACCATGATTGAATGTTCTGAAAATGAAAAACAACACGAAATCCGTATTTTTATAAATTCCATTGATATTAGCGCGTTATATTTTTTGTCCCATTAATAAACGTGATCCACCGCACGCTTTGTCGCCCATCGACCGGAGCGAATGACTACGCTTAAAGGAAAGCCGATAATTAGCGACGAATTTCGGAGGTCGGATCCTTATGCTCAATCAGAAAATTCAAAACCCTAATCCAGACGAACTGACGATCGAGGTCGATCTCTGTTATGAGCTGGACCCGTATGAATTAAAACTGGATGAGATGATCGAGGCAGAGCCAGAACCCGAAATGATTGAGGGGCTGCCAGCCTCTGACGCACTAACACCTGCTGACCGCTATCTCGAACTTTTCGAACATGTCCAGTCAGCAAAAATTTTCCCCGACAGTAAAACGTTTCCTGACTGCGCACCCAAAATGGACCCGCTGGATATCTTAATCCGCTATCGTAAAGTGCGCCGTCATCGTGATTTCGATTTGCGCCGATTCGTTGAAAATCACTTCTGGTTACCGGAGATTTACTCCAGTGAATATGTATCGAACCCGCAAAACTCACTGAAAGAGCATATCGACCAGCTATGGCCGGTATTAACCCGCGAGCCACAGGATCACATCCCGTGGTCTTCTCTGCTGGCGCTGCCGCAGTCGTACATTGTTCCAGGGGGTCGTTTTAGCGAAACCTACTACTGGGATTCCTATTTCACCATGCTGGGGCTGGCGGAAAGCGGGCGTGAAGATTTGCTGAAATGCATGGCCGATAACTTCGCCTGGATGATCGAAAACTATGGGCACATCCCCAACGGCAACCGCACCTATTATTTGAGCCGCTCGCAGCCACCGGTGTTCGCGCTGATGGTGGAGCTGTTTGAAGAAGATGGTGTACGCGGCGCGCGCCGTTACCTTGAGCATCTTAAAATGGAATATGCCTTCTGGATGGACGGCGCAGAATCGCTGATCCCTAATCAGGCCTATCGCCATGTTGTGCGAATGCCCGACGGATCGCTGCTCAACCGTTACTGGGACGATCGCGACACGCCGCGTGACGAATCCTGGCTTGAAGACGTAGAAACCGCAAAACATTCTGGTCGCCCGCCCAACGAGGTGTACCGCGATTTACGCGCGGGCGCAGCTTCTGGCTGGGATTACTCTTCCCGTTGGCTGCGAGACGCGGGTCGCCTGGCGAGCATTCGTACCACTCAGTTCATCCCCATCGATCTTAATGCTTTCCTGTTTAAACTGGAGAGCGCCATCGCCAACATCTCGTCGCTGAAAGGCGATAAGGAGACGGAAACGCTGTTCCGCCAGAAAGCCAATGCCCGCCGCGATGCGGTAAACCATTATCTCTGGGATGATGAAAATGGTATCTACCGCGATTACGACTGGCGGCGCGAACAGCAGGCACTCTTTTCCGCTGCTGCCATTGTGCCGTTATATGTGGGCATGGCGAACCATGAACAGGCCGACCGTCTGGCAAATGCCGTGCGAAGCCGATTACTGACGCCGGGCGGGATTCTGGCAAGCGAGTATGAAACCGGTGAACAGTGGGATAAACCCAACGGCTGGGCACCGTTACAATGGATGGCGATTCAGGGATTTAAAATGTACGGTGATGACCATCTGGGTGATGAGATTGCGCGTAGCTGGCTGAAGACGGTGAATCAGTTCTATCTGGAACAGCACAAACTGATCGAGAAATACCATATTGCCGATGGTATCCCCCGCGAGGGCGGCGGGGGCGAATATCCATTGCAGGATGGCTTTGGCTGGACCAACGGTGTGGTACGCCGTTTAATTGGTTTATACGGCGAACCATAATATTTTTTACAGCCAGCCACTAACGTCCTACTGGCTGTAAAATTATCCTCTTCAGGAGGAGATATTTAACATCATCGCCGCCTGGGTACGGTTTTTCACTTCCAGACGGCGATAGAGCGATTCCAGGTGCGCTTTTACCGTTCCGGTGCTGATATTTAATGCCCGACCAATCTCTTTATTCGATTCGCCCGCCGCCAGCATGGTTAAAATTTCCCGCTGGCGGGCGCTTAACGATTTGAGATCTTTCGTATCCTTTTCCGGCGTGGTTCGCCAGTCACCGGGCAGAAACATCATTCCCATCGCCGCACTATTGACCGCCAACACAAACGTATCGATCGAAGAATCACGCGGTACAATCGCCATCACATTGAAATGAATAACCTCCTGCAACCATCGTTTGTTGCAATCCGAAGCCGTGATTAACACCTTAACCTCAGGAAATTGCACCACGGTTTTTTGCAACAACCAGTAGCAAAACTCCCCATCCTGATCGCCATCGAGCATAACTAAGGCTTCAGGGTAGCTTTCCAGCTTTTGCCATAACTCGTCTGCCTGACCGACGCCCTGAATACCTACGCCTGGAATACGTTGCTGTAAACTGATTTTCATTCCATGAATAAATATTGACTGCCTGTCAAACATGATTATTTGCATTACTGAATCTCCACCTGAATACGTTAAAAAGACTTAAGTAGTGGAAGGGTATTACCCGAGAGACAAAATAAGAATTCGCCATTTGGCGGAGGCCATTCTACAGAGATGAAAGACAGAAAATAGTTACCGATATAAATAGTTACAGCTAAACGCCTGAAATTACATGTCGAGGGCACTATTTAAAAAAATCTTAAGGAATTCCTTATATTTTCGCGCCACGTTCCGATTAACCAGGCCAATTCAGCGCACGCTTTAATAGCATCCATAGTTTAAGAAAGTGACTGGATTACGCACAAATACACAATGTTGTATGTCCGCATTTTATAAAACGAATCAAAATTTTGGCTTTGTGTTGGTTATTTCTCTATGCCGAGACGCGAATCCGCCTTTGATTCTCTAAAATCGCCTCACTTTCAACGTTGCATCGTTGTGAAATCATGCATTAGATGTTAGAAAAACAATAAATAATGCGATATACGCGTTACTGTTTCGCTGTGAACAACAATCGGTAAAAGAAATGGATAAAATTCACGCAATGCAGTTGTTCATCAAGGTTGCGGAGCTGAAGAGTTTTTCCCGCGCGGCGGATTTCTTTGCATTGCCAAAAGGAAGCGTTTCGCGCCAGATACAGGCACTGGAACATCAACTTGGCACCCAGCTTCTCCAGCGCACCACGCGACGGGTCAAACTCACACCTGATGGCATGACCTATTACCAACGGGCAAAAGATGTGTTGAGTAATCTCAACGAACTGGACGGTTTATTTCAGCAGGGCGCCACCAGCATCAGCGGTAAATTGCGCATCGATATCCCATCCGGGATGGCAAAAACCCTGCTACTGCCGCGTCTGCCCGAATTTCTCCATCAATATCCGGGAATTGAACTGGAATTAAGCAGCAATGACCGTCCGGTAGATATTCTTCATGATGGCTTTGATTGCGTAGTACGCACGGGAACGTTGCCCGACGATGGACTCATCACCCGTCCCCTCGGCAAACTGACGATGGTCAACTGCGCCAGTCCGCACTATCTGACGCGCTTTGGTTATCCGCAAAGTCCCGACGACCTGACTTCGCACGCAGTAGTACATTACACGCCACATCTGGGCGCGCATCCGTTGGGTTTTGAGGTTGCCAGTGTTAATGGCGTCCAGTGGTTTAAGTCCGGCGGCATGTTGACGGTAAACAGTAGAGAAAACTATCTTGCCGCCGGTCTGGCGGGACTGGGGATTATTCAGATCCCCCGCGTCACCGTACGCGAAGCCCTACGCGCCAGACAGCTTATCGAAGTGTTACCCAACTACCGCGCCGAACCACGTTCCATTTCTCTGGTTTACCCACAGCGTCGGGAGCTTTCCCGCCGTGTAAACCTGTTTATGCAGTGGCTGGCTGGCGTGATGAAAGAGTACCTGGACTGACCGACTATACTTTTTAAGAAAGACAACGACAGAAGGACTAAAGAGCGGATGACGCAGGAAAACGAGATTAAACGTCCCACCCAGGATCTGGAGCACGAGCCAATTAAGCATCTGGATAATAGCGATAAAGGCGGCAAAGTCAGTCAGGCGCTGGAAACCGTCACCACCACCGCCGAGAAAATCCAACGTCAACCGGTCATCGCGCACCTTATTCGCGCGACAGAACGCTTTAACGATCGGCTGGGTAACCAGTTTGGTGCGGCTATCACCTATTTCTCGTTTTTGTCGATGATCCCGATTTTGATGGTGTCGTTTGCCGCAGGGGGTTTTGTGCTGGCCTCCCATCCGATGCTGTTACAGGATATCTTCGATAAGATTCTGCAAAACATCAGCGATCCGACGCTTGCCGCCACGTTGAAAAACACCATCAACACTGCCGTTCAGCAGCGTACTACCGTAGGACTTGTCGGGTTAGCCGTGGCGCTATACTCCGGCATCAACTGGATGGGGAATTTACGTGAAGCAATTCGCGCCCAATCGCGCGATGTCTGGGAACGTTCGCCGCAAGATCAGGAGAAGTTCTGGGTAAAATATCTGCGTGACTTTATTTCGCTGATTGGTTTGTTGATTGCGCTGATTGTGACGCTTTCGATCACCTCGGTTGCCGGTTCTGCGCAACAAATGATTATTAGCGCGCTGCACCTTAATAGCATTGAGTGGCTGAAACCGACGTGGCGGTTGATTGGTCTGGCGATTTCTATCTTTGCCAACTATCTGCTTTTCTTTTGGATCTTCTGGCGCCTGCCGCGCCACCGTCCGCGTAGAAAGGCGCTGATTCGCGGGACATTCCTCGCAGCGATTGGTTTTGAAGTGATTAAAATCGTGATGACCTACACCCTGCCGTCGTTGATGAAATCCCCGTCTGGCGCAGCATTTGGTTCTGTGCTGGGGCTGATGGCGTTTTTCTACTTCTTTGCTCGTCTGACGCTGTTTTGTGCGGCGTGGATTGCCACCGCCGAGTACAAAGATGACCCGCGAATGCCGGGGAAAACGCAGCCTTAAAATATGCCGGATGCGGCGTAAACGCCTTATTCGGCCTGGCTCCCCGTAGGCCGGATAAAATGTGCCAGCATCGCATCCGGCTATAATGCGCACATAACCTCTTGAAACTCTTCCCCAGAGCCTCTTAAGCCATCTATTTAAGAGCAAACAATTTCATTCCAACTCATAACCCCAGCATATAAATCCAGTTGGTAACTTTTATTTAACCTAAAACCAGTTTTATTGACTATTTATGAAATTGTGTGAAGCATTTCATAGAAGAAAAATCACCAGCCTAAACATTATCCCCTTTTTGCCTGGTTTTTGACCATTCCCGCGATTTGTTACACATTGAAATATCACTTTTGCTGTGCGTAATATGGCTATTCGTTAGCCAAAAAATAAGAAAAGATTATGCAAGCAACAGCCACAACACTCGAAAATAACCAGGAATTCACGCCGGTAAACTCGCGTAATAAAGTCCTTGTCGCCTCTCTCATTGGCACGGCCATTGAGTTCTTCGACTTTTATATTTACGCCACAGCGGCCGTTATTGTGTTTCCGCATATCTTCTTCCCGCAGGGCGATCCTACGGCAGCAACGCTACAGTCGCTCGCCACCTTCGCCATTGCCTTCGTCGCGCGCCCCATCGGCTCTGCCGTATTTGGTCATTTTGGCGATCGCGTTGGACGTAAAGCGACGCTGGTCGCCTCGTTGCTAACGATGGGGATTTCGACAGTGGTGATTGGTCTGTTGCCGGGCTATGCCACGATTGGTATTTTCGCCCCGCTGCTGCTGGCGCTGGCTCGATTTGGTCAGGGGCTGGGTTTAGGCGGTGAATGGGGCGGCGCGGCGCTGCTGGCAACTGAAAACGCCCCGCCGCGCAAACGTGCATTGTACGGCTCCTTCCCGCAACTGGGCGCACCGATTGGCTTCTTCTTTGCCAACGGCACTTTCTTGCTGCTTTCCTGGCTACTGACCGACGAGCAGTTTATGAGCTGGGGCTGGCGCGTACCGTTTATCTTCTCGGCGGTGCTGGTGATTATCGGCCTGTATGTCCGCGTTTCACTGCATGAATCGCCGGTGTTTGAGAAAGTCGCTAAAGCGAAAAAGCAGGTGAAAATCCCGCTGGGTACGCTGCTGACCAAACATGTTCGCGTAACCGTACTGGGTACGTTCATTATGCTGGCAACCTATACGCTGTTTTACATCATGACCGTCTACTCGATGACCTTTAGTACCGCCGCCGCGCCAGTTGGGCTTGGCCTGCCGCGTAACGAAGTGTTGTGGATGCTGATGATGGCAGTGATTGGTTTTGGCGTGATGGTGCCAGTCGCCGGATTACTGGCTGATGCCTTTGGTCGCCGTAAAAGCATGGTAATCATCACGACGCTTATCATCCTGTTCGCGCTGTTCGCCTTTAACCCATTGCTCGGTTCTGGCAACCCGATTCTGGTTTTTGCCTTCCTGCTGCTGGGGTTAAGTCTGATGGGGCTGACTTTCGGGCCGATGGGCGCGCTGTTGCCAGAACTGTTCCCGACGGAAGTGCGTTACACCGGAGCATCGTTCTCTTACAACGTATCGTCGATTCTTGGGGCTTCCGTTGCGCCGTATATCGCAGCCTGGTTGCAGACTAACTACGGGTTAGGCGCAGTGGGGTTATATCTGGCGGCGATGGCTGGCTTGACGTTAATTGCCTTGCTGCTGACGCATGAGACGCGGCATCAGTCGTTGTAAGTATCGTGCGGGCTGCCACCCTCACCCCAGCCCTCTCCCTGAAAGGGAGAGGGAGAAAAGCGGAGCGAGATGTTACATCGCGAACATAACAGCCCTCCCCCCCAGAAAGTGAACGGAAAAGCGGCACTCGT
>NZ_AEJZ01000242.1:0-19725 GCF_000208525.1 Escherichia sp. TW14182 | reverse complement strand
CCCTAAAGGCGCTTTTTTGCTATGTGCGATTTGCGAAATTGCCAGATTCGCTTCGCTTATCAGACCTACGATTTCCGGCTATCTCCCCCTCGCCTACTGTCTCAATGCTGCCAACAGCTTAACCATCGCGGGCGTCACCTGCTGCGTTTCATAAACAATATATAAATCTGCCGGGATGCGCTCTTTGAGCGGACGGAAAATGACACCAGGCCAGTTCATCTGTGCATAGCTGTCTGCTATCAATGTGATACCAATGCCCATACTGATCATGGCCAGCACCGTTTGTGGTTCATTAACTTCGCGAATAACAACCGGTGAAAAACCCGCCTGCTGACAAACGCGCTGCAAAAATTCCCAGTCAGTGTACACGGGCGGCATTGTGACAAAATACTCGTCACGTAGTGCTTCCAGCGGAACGTCGGAATATGATGAGAGGTGATGCTCTTCAGGCATCGCTACCAGAAACGCCGATTCATGCAAGCGTAAGCTGGTAAAATCTTCCGGTGGTTCTGTCGCCATTCGCCAGATCCCGGCATCGAGTTCGCGGCGCTCCAACAGCGCCATTTGCATCGCAGGCATCTTTTCGCGAAACAGTACTTCAACGTTGGGGTTTTCCCTAAGGAATCGCCGCATAACCGGCCGCATCCGTCCCCACATTGCCGTTCCGACCACACCGAGTTCAATCCGCCCTGCTTCTCCCCGGCCTATTTGTTCAATCCGAGCCAACACCTGATTTGCATTCATCAGCAATCGGCGCGATTCTTCCATCAAGATTTTGCCCGCGTGTGTCAGGGCGACGCTGCGCGAATGACGAATAAAAAGCTGTGTGCCGAGTTGATTTTCCAGCTCTTTAATATGAATACTGAGCGGAGGCTGAGACATATTTAAACGCGCCGCTGCGCGGCCAAAATGTAACTCTTCCGCTACAGCAAGAAAATAACGGAGCAACTTAAGGTCTGTTCTGTAAATGCGTTCCATAATTAAATGCTCCGTTTAATAAATATATCTTATTAAATTATCACGGCATAAAGTATTTCACCACCAGATAACCTACATACATAAACACAATAGATAATATACCCGGCAATACATTTGGCACGGGAATAGGTAACCGCACGATTGTAAATAAAGCACCAATACCAAAACCGACGCCAGAAGAAAATAAAATATCTTTCATTAATTAACCTTTATCATAAAAGCAGCCCTGAAAAACGGAGCTGGCAGTTCTTTTAATGTGTCACTGTTCGATGTGTTATCTTTTCAGGGTCATGGTTATATTTAAATCCAAAGAAAAATATCACTGCGAGGAAAAGAGAATATCCTGCAAACATCAGCCAGATAGTTTGCCAGTCTTTTACGCCATCTACCGAGAAGTAATCCACTGCCATGCCGCTCAGAATCGAGCCAACCCAAGCACCGACACCATTTACCATGGTCATAAAGAGCCCCTGTGCGCTGGCACGAATGTTGGAATCAACTTCCTGTTCAACAAAGACCGAACCGGAAATATTGAAGAAATCAAATGCGCAGCCGTAAACAATCATCGACAGCAGCAGCAAAATAAACCCAGTTGGTGACGGATCGCCATAAGCAAAGAAGCCAAAGCGCAGCGTCCAGGCCACCATACTCATAAGCATGACCGTTTTGATGCCGAAACGCTTCAAAAAGAACGGAATCGTCAGAATGAAACCGACTTCAGCCATCTGTGAAACTGACAATAAAATGGACGGATATTTCACCACGAAGCTATCAGCAAACTCCGGGTTACGGGCAAAATCATGCAGGAACGGGTTGCCAAAAACGTTGGTAATTTGCAGTACCGCGCCCAGCATCATGGCGAAGAGGAAAAAGATGGCCATACGCGGATTTTTGAATAGCACAAACGCGTCCAGACCGAGTTTACTGGCAAGCGAAGTAGTCACTTTTTTCTGCGCAACAGGAATTTTAGGCAAAGTCAGCGCGTAAGCCGACAGCAGCAGAGACGCACCGGAAGCGATATACAATTGCAGGCTGCTCAATTCCAGATGCAGTAAGCTTACTGCCCACATCGCAATGATGAACCCCACCGTACCAAAAACGCGAATAGGCGGGAAAGCTGTCACCGGGTCAAGCCCGGCCTGAGCGAGGCAGGAATAAGAGACGCTGTTTGATAACGCGATGGTCGGCATAAATGCCATTGCATTGACTAACATCACCCAAAACATCGTATCCGGATCACTGACGGATGCCGCATAAAAAAGCACGCCAGCACACACCAGGTGGCACAGCATATATGCGCGTTCCGCACGCAGCCATTTATCCGCGATAATCCCCATAATGCCAGGCATAATAATCGCAGCAATCCCTTTGGAGCTGTAGACCATACCGACGTTAGCGCCGGTAAAATGAAGGGTATTAATCATGTAGGAACCGAGGGTAACCAGCCAGCTCCCCCAGATAAAATATTGCAAAAAGGACATTACCTTTAAGCGCAAAGCGATGCTCATAATCGTTTCCTTGTCGCATCATGTGGCCTCACCCGTGAGGCCGTTTATTGTTGTTTTAATCAGGCAATATTGCGCAGAAAGCCGCAAATAAGGTTGATAAAGTTCTGCTTAGAGAGATCCGCTGCCGCCAACGTTTGGGTATGCGAGAGCTTCACGTCACTCAGACCTTCCGCCATATTGGTAATCGCAGAAACGGCCACGACCTTCAGGTCACAATGGCGTGCTGAAATAACTTCAGGCACAACGGACATTCCAACGACATCCCCGCCAATAATTTGCATCATGCGAATCTCTGCCGCCGTTTCGAAATTCGGCCCCGGATACGAGACGAACACACCTTCCGTCAGGGGGAAACCCTCTTCTTTCGCCACTTTTTGCAACAGTGCGCGGTAGTCCGCATCGTAGGCATTCGCCAGCGAGAAGAAGCGTTCGCCAAAGCGTTCATCGTTAAGACCCACCATCGGTGTACCTGGCATGGTGTTGATGTGGTCTTTCAGCGCAACCAGACTGCCCGCACCGACTTCCGGACGCAGTGAGCCCGCCGCATTGGTGCAGAACAGCAGTTCACAGCCCAGCAATTTGAAAGTACGAATCGCGTCAGTCATGATGGTCATTCCACGACCTTCATAGAAATGCCCCCGACCTTTCATACATGCCACCGGAACGCCCTGGAGATGCCCCAACACCAGCTCACCTGCATGACCATGCACCGTACTTACCGGGAAGCCCGGCAGCTTTTCGTAGGAAATGGCGACAGCGTTCTCAATCTGATCGGCCAGTGCGCCCAGCCCGGAACCTAAAATAAAAGCCACTCGTGGTGTGAAATCTGGTTTATAAGCCTGGATAATATCGACGCAATACAGCGGGTTATGAGAAAATTGAGCCTGAGACATATATATCCTTTTTTCAGTAGGGTTGAATCTAATGTCTTTTTATAGCGAGGTTGTCCCGGCTCTTACCAATACACTTTCCTCACGCATTCAATAGCGATTTGATATCGATGGATTTATATCTTTTCACTATTAATTCCCAGCAAAAACTGTATTGGCGATATTCACTCCCTTGCATTAACAATATGCTGTTTTTAACAAACCACTTTATTAAGCAATCTACTAATAACGATCGGCATAGGGAATTATGCTATGAAAAAACATCTTTTAACTCTGACGCTCACCTCTTTATTAGCCATACCTGTTATATCTCATGCAGAATTTAAAGGTGGGTTTGCAGATATCGGCGTGCATTACCTGGACTGGACCAGCCGAACCACCGAGAAATCGTCAACTAAGTCACACAAAGATGATTTTGGTTATCTGGAACTGGAAGGCGGTGCCAACTTTAGTTGGGGAGAAATGTACGGTTTTTTCGACTGGGAAAACTTTTATAACGACCGCCACGATAAACCAGGTAGTGAGCAGCGTTATACCTTTAAAAATACCAACCGCATTTACCTGGGCAATACCGGATTTAATCTCTACCTGCACGCGTATGGCACCTACGGTTCTGCAAATCGGGTAAATTTCCACGACGATATGTTCCTGTACGGTTTTGGCTACAACTTCACCGGTAACAGTTGGTGGTTCAAACCTTTCTTTGCCAAACGCTATACGGATCAAACCTATTACACGGGCGATAACGGCTACGTGGCAGGTTGGGTTGCGGGTTACAGCTTTATGCTGGGCAGAGAGAAATTCACCCTCACCAACTGGAACGAGTACGAGTTTGATCGTGATGCCACCTACGCGGCAGGTAATGGCGGTAAAGAAGGGCTGAACGGTGCGGTCGCCCTCTGGTGGAATGCTACCCCGAATAAAACTACGGGGCTTCAGTATCGCTACGCGGACGACAAGCTGGGAGAAGCCTGGTATCAGGACGCCATCATTTACTCGGTCAAATTTAACTTCTGAACCATTTCTGCCGGGATTCCCGGCAGAAATGCATAACACGATATATGATACAACGATTCCCCTTCTCGCCCTGCCATCACTATTCCCCCTGTTCTTGCTCCACGTCCTCTAATGCTTCACCAGCTGTTGAAAGTGTCCGGTTCTTCCTTCGCTACTGTGACGAAAACCTTTAATTGTTTTAAAGAGTCATTCATCTATTTTCTTCATGAATGAATGCAATAAATCAATTTTATTTCTCAAACTGGAAGAAGCACAATAGAACCATCGATTATCTGGAGCCTTTATGAAACTTTTTCGTATCCTCGATCCTTTCACCTTAACCCTGGTCACGGTGGTGTTACTGGCTTCTTTCTTTCCGGCCAGAGGCGATTTCGTCCCCTTCTTTGAAAATCTGACCACAGCAGCCATTGCCCTGCTGTTCTTTATGCACGGCGCGAAGTTGTCGCGAGAGGCCATTATTGCAGGCGGTAGTCACTGGCGACTGCATTTGTGGGTGATGTGCAGTACCTTCGTGCTGTTTCCGGTTCTGGGCGTGTTGTTTGCCTGGTGGAAACCAGTAAACGTCGATCCCATGCTCTATTCCGGCTTTCTCTATCTTTGCATTCTTCCTGCCACGGTGCAGTCAGCAATCGCTTTTACCTCGATGGCGGGCGGTAACGTTGCGGCGGCCGTTTGTTCTGCATCAGCATCCAGCCTGCTGGGTATTTTCCTTTCGCCATTGCTGGTTGGTCTGGTGATGAATGTTCACGGTGCAGAGGGCAGCCTCGAACAGGTCGGTAAGATTATGCTGCAATTGTTACTACCTTTTGTGTTGGGGCATCTTTCTCGCCCGTGGATTGGCAACTGGGTGGCGCGCAATAAAAAGTGGATTGCGAAAACTGACCAGACCTCCATTCTGTTGGTGGTCTATACGGCCTTCAGCGAAGCTGTTGTTAACGGCATCTGGCACAAAGTCGGCTGGGGATCGTTGCTGTTTATCGTGGTGGTCAGCTGCGTGCTGTTGGCTATCGTGATTGTGATTAACGTCTTTATGGCACGCCGACTGGGTTTCAATAAGGCGGATGAGATAACGATTGTCTTCTGTGGTTCGAAAAAGAGCCTGGCGAATGGTATTCCGATGGCGAACATTCTGTTCCCAACGTCAGTTATCGGTATGATGGTGCTGCCACTGATGATTTTCCATCAGATCCAGCTGATGGTTTGCGCGGTGCTGGCGCGTCGTTATAAGCGCCAGACCGAGCAACTACAGGCGCAGCAGGAAAGCCACGCAGGGAAGATTTAAAGCGGACGTTTCAGGGGCTGAACCAGTTGCGTCAGCCCCTCGGTTTTAATCAGCAGCGTGATTTGCATTAGCTCACCGAGTTTTCCTGCCGGGAACTCATCCTTGCGGGCAAACCACAAAAGATACTCTTCCGGCAGGTCGATTAAGCGACGCCCTTTGTACTTGCCAAACGGCATTATCGTATTGGCTATTTCAATCAGCTGCTCTTTTTCCATCTCAGTTACCCAGCAAACGTAGCATCTCTGCTTCGTCGATCACTTCAATGCCCAATTCCTGCGCTTTCGCCAGTTTAGAACCTGCGGCTTCTCCGGCGATCACCAGATCGGTTTTCTTCGAAACGCTGCCCGCGACTTTCGCGCCCAGTGCGACCAGGCGAGCTTTAGCATCATCACGCGACATCTGACTTAAGCTACCGGTGAGCACCACGGTTTTACCGGCAAACGGGCTGTCGATCTCTTCCGCGTTAATCACCACCGGCGCAGGCCAGTGAACACCTTCCGCCAACAGCTCGCTGATGACATTGCGGTTACTGTCTTCGGCAAAGAAGTTGTGAACATGGGATGCGACGACAATTCCGACATCGGGCACTTTTTGCAGCTCTTCAATCGAGGCTGCTTCCAGTGCGTCCAGCGTGCCGAAATATGCTGCCAAACCTGCTGCAGTGGCCTCGCCGACTTCGCGAATGCCAAGCGCATAAAGGAAGCGAGCAAAGGTGGTTTCTTTCGCTTTTTCCAGCGCGTTAACCACGTTTTGCGCTGATTTCGGCCCCATTCTCTCCAGTCCGGTCAGTTTGCCTGCGGTGAGTTTAAACAGGTCAGCAGGTGTGTGGACGTACTCTTTTTCGACAAGCTGGTCGATGATTTTGTCACCCATACCGTCAACGTCCATCGCCCGACGGGAAACAAAATGTTTCAGTGACTCTTTACGCTGAGCGCCGCAAATCAGGCCACCGGTACAGCGGGCGACTGCTTCACCTTCCACACGCTCGACGTCAGAACCACATACCGGGCAATGCGTCGGGAACTCTACGGCACGGGTATCTTCCGGGCGTTCAGAAAGCACGACGTTAACCACCTGCGGGATCACATCGCCAGCGCGGCGGATCACCACTTTATCGCCAATGCGTAAACCAAGACGTTCGATTTCATCGGCATTGTGTAAGGTAGCATTGCTCACCAGCACGCCTGCAACATGTACAGGTTCCAGACGCGCAACGGGCGTAATAGCGCCGGTACGTCCAACCTGAAACTCAACGTCGCGCACGAAAGTCATCTGTTCCTGCGCCGGGAATTTAAACGCCACAGCCCAGCGCGGGGCACGTGAAACAAACCCAAGCTGTTCCTGCTGCGCCAGTGAGTTGACTTTAATCACCACGCCGTCGATATCAAAGCCCAGCGTCGGGCGGTCTTCTTCAACTTTGTGATAAAACGCCAGCACCTCTTCTGCCGATTCACATAACGTGACACGATCGCTGACCGGTAATCCCCACTTTTTAAATTGCATTAAACGACCAAGATGGGTGTCCGGCAGCTCGCCGCCTTCCAGCACACCAACGCCGTAGCAGAAGAACGTGAGCGGTCGCTTCGCCGTGATACGCGGATCAAGCTGACGCAGCGAACCTGCCGCAGCATTACGTGGGTTAGCAAATACTTTCCCGCCCGTGCGTCGCGCCTCTTCGTTGATCTTTTCGAACCCTGCTTGTGGCAGGAATACTTCACCACGCACTTCCAGGCGCGCCGGGATATTCTCACCATGCAATTTCAGCGGAATCGCGCGAATAGTACGGACGTTAGAGGTGATGTCTTCGCCGGTGGTGCCATCACCACGGGTCGCCGCACTGACCAGAACGCCATTCTCATACAGAATGCTGACGGCAAGGCCATCAAGCTTCAGCTCACAGCACCAGGTGACTTTTTCGTTACTTTTCAGACGATCCAGTACGCGTTTGTTGAAAGCGAGAAAACTCTCTTCATCAAAAACGTTGTCCAGCGACAGCATCGGTACTTCATGACGGATCTGGCTGAAGGCTGCCAGCGGCGCTGCACCTACGCGCTGGGTTGGTGAATCCGGGGTAATGAGTTCCGGATGTTTTGCTTCCAACTCGCGCAGCTCACGCATCAGCCTGTCGTATTCAGCGTCGGGAATTTCCGGCGCATCCATCACATGATAAAGATATTCATGATGGCGAAGCGTCGTTCGCAGTTCTGTGAGTTGTCTTTCGATTGATTCCATATCGCACCATCAATGCTAAAAACCCCCGACAAGCGGGGGTTCGAAGAAGAGTTAATTTGCCTTAAGTGTATCAGACGTTAGCGTCTTTCACTTCGCGGATGATGTCCTGATACTCGCGCAGTTTCTGCGGAGTCATCATACGGCGCTGATCGTCAAGAACTACGCCACCGACTTCATCAGCGATATGCTGCGCAGATTGCAGCATCAGCTTGAAGTTTTGCAGTTCATCACCATAAGACGGAACCTGCATAAAGATAGTGACGCCAGGAGTGGTGAAATCCTTCATTTCAGGATCGAATGTTCCCGGTTTCACCATATTCGCCAGGCTGAATAACGCAGGGCCACTGCCGTCCGGGCTGAGATGACGATGGTAAATATTCATATCGCCAAAGATAAAGCCCGCCTGCTGAATGCTGTTAAGAAGCAGTTCACCATTCAGCTCGCTACCGTGATGCGCCGCGACGTTCATAATGATCACCGCTTCTTTACGCTTCGGCTTATCCATGACAGGTGCCGGTTCATTTACAGGTTCAGGCTGCGGTGCCGCTACGGGTTCCGCAACCTGGAAAGCCTGCTGCGCTGGTTGGGGCGCTGGCTGCGTCGGTTGCGGAGCTGGCGGTACTTGCGGAGCAACCTGCTGTTCAGGCTGCGGCTGGTAGGTCGGCTGCTGAACCGGCTGCGGTTGCTGAACCGGCTGCGCTGAATGCGGAGCATGTTGCGGCGATACCTGCGCTTCAGGCGGCTGCTGAACCGGTTGACGCGGCTGCGCAGACGCATAAGGCGGTTGGTACTGGTGTTGCGGCGACGGACGAGCAGCCTCATGCTCCTGGGCGTTAGCCGGGGCATGATTTACGCGGTGAACACGAACCTCACCAACGCCCTCATCATCTTCGACATCCTCATCATAAGAATCGTCGTCACGTTTTGACTTCATTCGTTTTAATGGCCGATCGCGGAACATAGAAGATCGTTCTTTACGGCTGGTCCAGAAACCATGTACCAGTAAAGCGATTATGGCGATCGCGCCAACAATGATTAATATCAGACGCAAATCCTGCATCATTATATTCTCTGTTGTTCTAACACCTTGCCACCACGGCAAACATTTACTCACTAAGAGTATTTGCCGATTACCTCGAGTGCAAGTGCACTCTTAACTTTCACAGCACAAAGATAGATGAAATCGTGCTTTTTGCTGTTTTTTCGAACATATCCTAACTGTCCATTGCGCAATTACCCGGTAAAATACGCAGAATTTTCCTGGGATTGGTCAAAAGGAGCATCTCCTGATTATGGTTTCAACATACACATCTTCCCCACGCAGCGGTTTTTACTATTTTGCGCAAGGCTGGAAGCTCGTCTCGCAACCCGGGATTCGGCGTTTTGTCATTTTACCTCTGTTGGTCAATATTTTGTTGATGGGAAGTGCATTCTGGTGGCTCTTTACCCAACTGGATGTCTGGATCCCATCATTAATGAGCCACGTGCCTGACTGGCTGCAATGGTTAAGCTATTTGCTGTGGCCTGTCGCGGTTCTCTCCGTGCTGCTGATTTTTGGCTATTTTTTCTCAACTATTGCGAACTGGATTGCCGCGCCATTTAACGGTTTATTGGCTGAACAACTGGAAGCAAGGCTGACAGGCGCTACGCCGCCGGATACCGGAATTTTGGGTATCATGAAAGATGTGCCGCGAATTATGAAACGCGAATGGCAAAAATTTGCGTGGTATTTGCCACGCGCCATCGTATTGCTGATCCTCTACTTTATCCCAGGCATCGGACAAACCGTCGCGCCAGTGTTGTGGTTCCTGTTCAGCGCCTGGATGTTAGCCATTCAGTACTGCGACTATCCGTTCGACAACCACAAAGTGCCGTTTAAAGAGATGCGCACTGCCCTGCGCACGCGCAAAATCACCAATATGCAGTTTGGCGCATTAACGAGTCTGTTCACGATGATCCCGGTGCTCAACTTGTTCATCATGCCGGTGGCCGTCTGTGGCGCGACAGCGATGTGGGTCGATTGCTATCGCGCTAACCATGCATTATGGCGGTAACAATCTTCCGGTTATTTTGTAAACTATTTGTATGAAACAAGGGTGGCTTATGCCACCCTTATTCCATCTTGCAAGTCATTATTTCCCTTCTGCATATAGATATGCTAAATCCTTACTTCCGCATATTCTCTGAGCGGGTATGCTACCTGTTGTATCCCAATTTCATACAGTTAAGGACAGGCCATGAGTAAGATTTTTGAAGATAACTCGCTGACTATCGGTCACACACCGCTGGTTCGCCTGAATCGCATCGGTAACGGACGTATTCTGGCGAAGGTGGAATCTCGTAACCCCAGCTTCAGCGTTAAGTGCCGTATCGGTGCCAATATGATTTGGGATGCCGAAAAACGCGGCGTGCTGAAACCCGGCGTTGAACTGGTTGAACCCACCAGCGGCAACACAGGTATTGCTCT
Source organism: Escherichia sp. TW14182 (assembly GCF_000208525.1). Classification (NCBI taxonomy): domain Bacteria; kingdom Pseudomonadati; phylum Pseudomonadota; class Gammaproteobacteria; order Enterobacterales; family Enterobacteriaceae; genus Escherichia; species Escherichia sp. TW14182. Next base: position 9,351 of record NZ_AEJZ01000242.1, on the reverse strand, counting down.
GGCTTATGTGGCAGCCGCTCGCGGTTATAAACTCACTCTGACCATGCCAGAGACAATGAGTATTGAACGCCGCAAACTGCTGAAAGCCCTGGGCGCAAACCTGGTACTGACTGAAGGCGCGAAGGGCATGAAAGGCGCGATTCAAAAAGCAGAAGAAATTGTCGCCAGTAACCCAGAGAAATACCTGCTGCTACAACAATTCAGCAACCCGGCGAATCCGGAAATTCATGAAAAAACCACCGGTCCGGAGATCTGGGAAGATACCGACGGTCAGGTTGATGTATTTATTGCGGGTGTCGGTACTGGCGGTACGCTTACCGGCGTCAGCCGCTACATTAAAGGCACCAAAGGCAAGACTGACCTCATCTCTGTTGCCGTTGAGCCAACCGATTCTCCCGTCATCGCCCAGGCGCTGGCAGGTGAAGAAATCAAACCCGGCCCGCATAAAATCCAGGGCATCGGCGCTGGCTTTATCCCGGCGAACCTTGATCTCAAACTGGTCGATAAAGTTATTGGCATCACCAATGAAGAAGCTATCTCTACTGCACGTCGTTTAATGGAAGAAGAAGGCATTCTTGCCGGAATCTCTTCCGGCGCGGCGGTTGCTGCGGCGTTGAAACTACAAGAAGATGAAAGCTTTACCAATAAGAATATTGTGGTTATTCTGCCATCATCGGGTGAGCGTTATTTAAGCACCGCATTATTTGCCGATCTCTTTACCGAAAAAGAATTGCAACAGTAATGCCAGGTTGTTAAAAATGCGTAAAAAAGCACCTTTTCAGGTGCTTTTTTGTGGCCTACTTCAAATTTTAGCCTCTCCTGGCATTGATTCAGCCTGTCGGAACTGGTATTTAACCTGACTAATTATTTTGATGCGCGAAATTAATCGTTACAGGAAAAGCCTTAGCTGAATCGATTTTATGATTTGGTTCAATTCTTCCTTTAGCGGCATAATGTTTAATGATGAACGAAACGTCAGCGGTCGATATCCGCCAGCAATGGACTGTACAGAACACTTCGTGCGTCGCGTCTGTTAAAAACTGGCGCTAACAATACAGGCTAAAGTCAAACCGCCAGGCTAGACTTTAGTTCCACAACACTAAACCTATAAGTTGGGGAAATACAATGTTCCAGCAAGAAGTTACCATTACCGCTCCGAACGGTCTGCACACCCGCCCTGCTGCCCAGTTTGTAAAAGAAGCTAAGGGCTTCACTTCTGAAATTACTGTGACTTCCAACGGCAAAAGCGCCAGCGCGAAAAGCCTGTTTAAACTGCAGACTCTGGGCCTGACTCAAGGGACCGTTGTGACTATCTCCGCTGAAGGCGAAGACGAGCAGAAAGCGGTTGAACATCTGGTTAAACTGATGGCGGAACTCGAGTAATTTCCCGGGTTCTTTTAAAAATCAGTCACAAGTAAGGTAGGGTTATGATTTCAGGCATTTTAGCATCCCCGGGTATCGCTTTCGGTAAAGCTCTGCTTCTGAAAGAAGACGAAATCGTCATTGACCGGAAAAAAATTTCTGCCGACCAGGTTGATCAGGAAGTTGAACGTTTTCTGAGCGGTCGTGCCAAGGCATCAGCCCAGCTGGAAACGATCAAAACGAAAGCTGGTGAAACGTTCGGTGAAGAAAAAGAAGCCATCTTTGAAGGGCATATTATGCTGCTCGAAGATGAGGAGCTGGAGCAGGAAATCATAGCCCTGATTAAAGATAAGCACATGACGGCTGACGCAGCTGCTCATGAAGTTATTGAAGGTCAGGCTTCTGCCCTGGAAGAACTGGATGATGAATACCTGAAAGAGCGTGCGGCTGACGTGCGTGATATCGGTAAGCGCCTGCTGCGCAACATCCTGGGTCTGAAGATTATCGATCTGAGCGCCATTCAGGATGAAGTCATTCTGGTTGCCGCTGACCTGACACCGTCCGAAACCGCACAGTTGAACCTGAAGAAGGTGCTGGGTTTCATCACCGACGCGGGTGGCCGTACTTCCCACACTTCTATTATGGCGCGTTCTCTGGAGCTGCCGGCCATCGTGGGTACTGGTAGCGTCACTTCGCAGGTGAAAAATGACGACTATCTGATTCTGGATGCCGTAAATAATCAGGTTTACGTCAATCCAACCAACGAAGTTATCGATAAATTGCGCGCTGTTCAGGAGCAAGTTGCTTCTGAAAAAGCAGAGCTTGCTAAACTGAAAGATCTCCCGGCTATTACGCTGGACGGTCACCAGGTAGAAGTGTGCGCTAACATCGGTACTGTTCGTGATGTTGAAGGTGCAGAACGTAACGGCGCTGAAGGCGTTGGTCTGTATCGTACTGAATTCTTGTTCATGGACCGCGACGCGCTGCCAACAGAAGAAGAACAGTTTGCTGCCTATAAAGCAGTGGCTGAAGCGTGTGGTTCGCAGGCTGTTATCGTTCGTACCATGGATATTGGCGGCGACAAAGAGCTGCCGTACATGAACTTCCCGAAAGAAGAGAACCCGTTCCTCGGCTGGCGTGCTATCCGTATCGCGATGGATCGTAAAGAGATCCTGCGCGATCAGCTCCGCGCTATCCTGCGTGCCTCTGCTTTCGGTAAATTGCGCATCATGTTCCCGATGATCATCTCTGTCGAAGAAGTTCGCGCTCTGCGCAAAGAGATCGAAATCTACAAACAGGAACTGCGTGACGAAGGTAAAGCGTTTGACGAATCAATTGAAATTGGCGTAATGGTGGAAACACCGGCTGCCGCAACAATTGCGCGTCATTTAGCCAAAGAAGTTGATTTCTTTAGTATCGGCACCAATGATTTAACGCAGTACACTCTGGCAGTTGACCGTGGTAATGATATGATTTCACACCTTTACCAGCCAATGTCACCGTCCGTGCTGAACTTGATCAAGCAAGTTATTGATGCTTCTCATGCTGAAGGCAAATGGACTGGCATGTGTGGTGAGCTTGCTGGCGATGAACGTGCTACACTTCTGTTGCTGGGGATGGGTCTGGACGAATTCTCTATGAGCGCCATTTCTATCCCGCGCATTAAGAAGATTATCCGTAACACGAACTTCGAAGATGCGAAGGTGTTAGCAGAGCAGGCTCTTGCTCAACCGACAACGGACGAGTTAATGACGCTGGTTAACAAGTTCATTGAAGAAAAAACAATCTGCTAATCCACGAGATGCGGCCCAATTTACTGCTTAGGAGAAGATCATGGGTTTGTTCGATAAACTGAAATCTCTGGTTTCCGATGACAAAAAGGATACCGGAACTATTGAGATCATTGCTCCGCTCTCTGGCGAGATCGTCAATATCGAAGACGTGCCGGATGTCGTTTTTGCGGAAAAAATCGTTGGTGATGGCATTGCTATCAAACCAACTGGTAACAAAATGGTCGCTCCGGTTGACGGCACCATTGGTAAAATCTTTGAAACCAACCACGCGTTCTCTATCGAATCCGATAGCGGCGTTGAGCTGTTCGTCCACTTCGGTATCGACACCGTTGAACTGAAAGGCGAAGGCTTCAAGCGTATTGCTGAAGAAGGTCAGCGCGTGAAAGTTGGCGATACGGTTATTGAATTCGATCTGCCGCTGCTGGAAGAGAAAGCCAAGTCTACCCTGACTCCGGTTGTTATCTCCAACATGGACGAAATCAAAGAACTGATCAAACTGTCCGGTAGCGTGACTGTGGGTGAAACCCCGGTTATCCGCATCAAGAAGTAATTCTTGCCGCAATGAAAAATGGCGCCATCGGCGCCATTTTTTTATGCTTCTAACAGCGGCGGCAAAATCAATTCATCGCTCTCATGTTGCTGGGTATAACGCATTACCTCCAGCACACGTAAGCCCGCGCTGTGTACTGCGTCGGTTAACGCCTTCCCTTTCAGTAATCCACTAATAAGCTGGGCGCAAAACAGATCGCCAGTACCTTTCAGGTCGGTTTTTACCCGTGAATGGGAAATGACATTCACGCTATCGGCACTGACCACCACCACCTGCATCTCCTGGTGTTCTTCATTGCCGGAGGCGCTGGTAACAACCACCCATTTTAATGTCTCTGAAAGCAGGCTTTTTGCAGCAGCAATGGCGCTATCGAGGTCGCGGCAGTTTTTACCGGTCAATATTTCCAGCTCAAAGATATTTGGCGTAATCCCCTGCGCCAGCGGCAGTAAATATTGCCGATACGCATCGGGAAGATCAGCTTTGACGTAAATACCGCTATCAATATCGCCAATCACCGGATCAACCATAATCAGCAAGTCAGGATGCTCTTCGCGTAAGGCTGTCAGCCATTCAGCAAGGATTTTGATTTGCGATGCCGTCCCCATATAGCCCGTGGTAACAGCGCGAAGTTGGCGCAGCGCATCACGCTCCTGAAGCGCACGCAAATAGCCACTAAACCACTCGTCCGGAATCGCACCACCGTAGAACGTATCGTAATGCGGCGTATTGCTCAGCAACACGGTCGGCACGGCAAAGACATTCAGGCCGTTCTGTTTAATCGCAGGCACGGCAATGCTGTTACCTACGCTGCCGTACACCACCTGCGACTGCACGGCGACGATATCCGCCTGCAGCGCCCTGCTCTTATCGTTAAACAACAACAAACTACTCATTTAGTTTTTCTCCTTGCCGATGATCCCCATCGTATTCCAACCGAAACTTTACCTGATTCTGGCAGTCAAATCGGCTATCACAAAACAAGGATAAGGTAATTCAGTGAAGAAAATCATTTGTCTGGTCATTACGCTGTTAATGGCACTTCCCGTTTACGCGAAGTTAACAGCCTATGAAGAAGCCCGCATCAACGCCATGTTGGATGCATTAGCACAGAAAAAGGATTTGATATTTGTGCGCAACGGCGATGAACACACCTGCGATGAAGCGGTTTCCCATCTGCGTCTGAAGCTGGGCAATACCCGTAATCGCATTGATACTGCCGAGCAATTTATTGATAAGGTTGCCTCGTCATCATCGATTACCGGAAAGCCTTACATTGTGCAGATCCCTGGTAAGAGCGATGAAAACGCGCAACCTTTTTTACATACGTTAATTGCCCAGACGGATAAAACGTTGCCTGCGCAATAAACTCAAATCCCCGCCCCCTGGCTAAAGTGTTCTTCGCCAAATACGCCGGTGGAAAGGTAGCGATCGCCGCGATCGCAGATGATCGCCACCACTACCGCGCCAGCGTTAGCTTTTGCCACGCGCAGTGCACCAGCAACCGCGCCGCCAGAACTAACGCCGCAGAAAATCCCTTCCCGCACCGCCAGTTCGCGCATGGTGTTTTCCGCATCGCGCTGATGAATATCCAGCACCTCATCCACCAGCGAGGCGTTGAAAATCCCCGGCAGATACTCTGCTGGCCAGCGGCGAATGCCCGGAATGCTGCTGCCCTCTTCTGGCTGCAGGCCGACAATGGTCACCGGTTTGGATTGCTCACGCATAAACCGTGACACACCGGTAATGGTGCCGGTTGTCCCCATACTGGAGACAAAATGGGTAATGCGACCGCCAGTTTGCTGCCAGATTTCCGGCCCGGTGGTGGTGTAATGGGCGTAGGGGTTATCGGGGTTGTTGAACTGGTCAAGCAACTTGCCTTCGCCCCGGTTCGCCATTTCCAGCGCCAGATCGCGCGCGCCTTCCATGCCTTGTTCTTTGGTCACCAGAATCAGCTCCGCACCGTAGGCACGCATCGCCGCACGGCGTTCCTGGCTCATGTTGTCGGGCATCAGCAATTTCATGCGATAGCCTTTTAGCGCGGCGATCATTGCCAGCGCAATGCCGGTGTTACCGCTGGTGGCTTCAATCAACACATCGCCCGGTTTAATCTCACCGCGTTTTTCCGCCTCAACAATCATCGATAGCGCCGCACGATCTTTCACCGAACCTGCCGGATTATTACCTTCCAGCTTTAACCAGACTTCACTGCCGTTATCCGGCCCCATTCGCTGTAACTTCACCAGAGGCGTATTGCCTATTGTTTGTTCTAATGTACTCACGATCTCTGTCCATACATGGTGTTGCCTGATGCGACGCTTGCGCGTCTTATCAGGCCTACAGGTTACAAAACCTTGCCATTAAAAAGCCCGGATCGCGGGAAGCGCCTCCGGGCGTTTAACATTCACTCAACCTATCAGGCGCTTTGTGCGAGAGCAAGTTCCTCATCGCGGGTTTCGATACGCTCGTCACCGTTATACAGCCGCGCATGTTGCAGCCCAACAAACAGGCGATCGCCGCGTACTGGCGCGTCATCCCCGCGCATCACCACGGTTAGCGGGTCGTCATACCATCCCAGCGGCTGCACCACTAATTGGGTGTAGTGGCCTTTCGGGCTGGCCTCCAGTACCTGTACCGGCAGTGGCGAATCGAGGCTGGTACGGCGGCTGATATCCACTTCCCACGGGCGCAGGAAGAGATCCACCGGCCCCTGATAGGCAGGCGTATATCCCAGCGGCCAACGGTGCGCGCCAACGTGGAACTGCCCGCCGCGAATGGTGCCACGCAGACGGTTTACTTCGCCCATAAATTCCAGCACAAAACGGGTCGCCGGTTCGCGCCATACCTGATCCGGCGCGTCAGCCTGTTCAATATTGCCCTGGCTCATCACCACCACGCGGTTAGCGACTTCCATCGCTTCTTCCTGGTCGTGGGTCACAAAGACGCTGGTGAATTTCAGTTCTTCATGCAGTTGACGCAACCAACGACGCAGCTCTTTACGCACCTGCGCATCCAGTGCGCCAAACGGTTCATCAAGTAGCAGAATTTGCGGTTCAACAGCAAGCGCGCGCGCCAGCGCCACACGCTGTTTCTGACCGCCGGAAAGCTGCGCCGGATAACGATCCGCCAGATGAGCAAGCTGCACCATCTCCAGCAATTTTGTCACTTTCGCTTTGATGGCTGCGGCATTTGGCCGCTCGCGACGCGGCAGCACCGTTAGGCCAAAAGCGATATTGTCGAATACCGTCATATGGCGGAACAACGCGTAATGCTGGAACACGAAACCGACTTTACGGTCGCGCGCGTGCAGGCGGCTGACGTCAGTGCCGTGGAAGCGAATATGTCCGCTGGTTTGATGTTCCAGCCCGGCAATAATACGCAGCAGCGTGGTTTTCCCGGAACCGGACGGCCCCAGCAGCGCGACCATCTGGCCTGAAGGAATATCCAGTGAGATATCGTTCAGCACCTGGGTGCGACCAAAAGACTTCTTAATCCTGGCAATCTCAATGCTCATGATGTTCCTCCTGCTGCGCGCGTTTTTCCTGATTCTCCAGGCGCCATTGCAACATACTCTTCAAAAACAGGGTGATAATCGCCATCAGCGTCAATAACGCCGCAGCGGTAAAGGAGCCGACAGTGTTGTAGTCCTGCTCCAGCAATTCAATTTGTAACGGCAGCGACAGCGTTTCACCGCGAATCGAGCCGGAAACCACCGACACCGCGCCAAACTCACCAATTGCGCGGGCGTTGGTCAGCACCACGCCGTAAAGTAGCGCCCAGCGAATATTCGGCAATGTGACGCGACGAAACATCTGCCAGCCAGATGCACCAAGCAAAATCGCCGCTTCGTCTTCCTGGCTGCCCTGGCTTAACATCACCGGCACCAGCTCGCGCACCACGAACGGGCAAGTCACGAAGATAGTGACCAGCACCATCCCCGGCCACGAGAACATAATTTGCAGGTTATGCTCGTCGAGCCAACCGCCCAGCGGGCCATTCGAGCCGTAAAACAGCAGATAGACCAGACCGGCAACCACCGGCGATACGGCAAACGGGATGTCCAGCAGCGTCAGCAGCAACTGACGTCCCGGAAAATCAAAACGCGTCACCAGCCAGGCCAGCAGAATGCCGAATACCAGGTTTACCGGCACGGCAATCAGCGCAATCATCACCGTCAGCCAGATGGCGTGCAACATGTCCGGGTCGGCCAGATTCTGTAAAACCGGCATCAGCCCTTTGCTGAATGCCTGCACGAAGATGTAAATCATTGGCACCAGCAGGATGAACGCCGAAACCAGCATCCCGGTGCCAATCAGAAACCATTTGCCCCAGTTAATCGGGCGCGCGTCATAACGCTTCAATTGGGTAACTTCCGCCATTAATGACCTACCACACGCCGACCAAAGCGACTTTGCAGAGTGTTAATAGAGAACAGCAGCAGCAGTGATGCCGCGAGGATCACCGAAGCGATCGCGCTCGCCGCCGGGTAATCAAATTCCTGTAACCGCACAAAAATCATCAGCGATGTGACTTCGGTTTTCCATGCGATGTTCCCGGCGATAAAAATCACTGCGCCAAACTCACCGAGGCTACGGGTGAACGACAGCGCCACACCCGCCACCAGCGCAGGGGAAAGCTCCGGCAGCACCACTTTGCAGAAACTCTGCCAGCGCGTTGCTCCGAGCGTTTCCGCCGCTTCTTCATATTCCGGGCCTAACTCTTCAAGCACCGGCTGCACGGCACGCACCACAAACGGAATACTGGTAAAGGCCATTGCCACCGCAATCCCCAGCCAGGTGTAGGTGACTTTGATATCAAACTTCGCCAGCCATTCACCGTAAAAGCCGTTGACCGAAAACAGCGAAGCCAGCGTTAAACCTGCTACCGCCGTCGGCAATGCAAACGGCAAATCCATCAGCGCATCAAGCAGAGTGCGCCCCGGAAAGCGATAACGGGTTAAGATCCACGCCATTAGCAGGCCGAAAACGCCGTTAAAAATCGACGCCACAAACGCCGACAGCAGCGTCACTTTATAGGCCGCCACCACCTGCGGGTTGGTGATCACCTCCCAGTACTGCGCCCAGCTCATCTCAGAGAGCTGCATCACCAGTGCGGAAAGCGGCAGTAACAAAATCAGGCACACAAACAGCAGACTGGTGCCGAGGCTTAAGGTAAAGCCCGGCAGCACACGTCTGGAAGCGACGGTAAACATCAGCTACGCCCCGCCGCTAACAGCTTGTCTAACTCGCCGCCGCTGGTGAAGTGCGTTTTCATCACTTCCGGCCAGGAGCCAAATTTGTCTTCCACGCGGAACAGCTCGGTCTGCGGGAATTTATCTTTCAGTTTGTCCATAACTTCCGGGTTATTTACGCGGTAGTAATAGTCGGTGATGATGGTTTGCGCCTGCGGGCTGTAGAGCCAGTTCAGGTAAGCTTTGGCGGCTTTTTCCGTACCGTTGGCCTGCACGTTTTTATCCACCCACGCCACCGGGAACTCCGCCAGAATGTTGGTTTTTGGAATCACCACTTCGAAGCCCTGCGCTTCATACTGTTTACGGATGTTGTTCACTTCCGATTCGAAGCTGATCAGCACATCGCCCAAACCGCGCTCGGCAAAAGTGGTGGGTGCGCCACGACCGCCGGGATCGAA
>NZ_AEJZ01000243.1:0-4836 GCF_000208525.1 Escherichia sp. TW14182 | reverse complement strand
AGTCGGATGCTCGTAGATCTCTTCCGGCTCGCCAATCTGAACAAATTTACCGCGATTCATAATCGCGATGCGCCCCGCCATGGTCATCGCCTCTTCCTGATCGTGCGTTACCATCACACAGGTCACGCCGACACGCTCCAGAATATCCACCACTTCAAGCTGCATCCGGTCGCGCAGTTTTTTATCCAGCGCGCCCATCGGTTCATCGAGCAGTAATAGTTTCGGGCGTTTAGCGAGGCTTCGTGCCAGCGCCACTCGCTGACGTTGGCCACCGGAAAGCTGATGCGGTTTGCGTTTGGCAAACTCCTGCATATGCACCAGCCCCAGCATTTCATTGACCCGACTGGCAATTTCCGCTTTTGGTAACTTGTCTTGTTTCAGACCAAAAGCAATGTTTTGCTCCACGGTCATATGGGGGAATAGCGCGTAGGACTGGAACATCATGTTGATGGGGCGCAGATAAGGCGGAACCTGTGACAAATCAACACCATCAAGCATAATTTGCCCGGCAGAAGGTTGTTCGAAACCTGCTAACATACGCAGCAGCGTGGACTTGCCACAGCCGGATGCGCCCAGCAGTGCAAAGATTTCGCCTTTATAAATGGTCAGACTGACATCATCGACCGCGTGTTGACCATCGTAAGATTTGGTCAAATTGCGGATTTCTAATAGTGGTGTCAGCGACTTACGACTTTTCGCCTGCGGGCGAGGGATAGCGTCATTCACGGCTGCTCTCCGGCATTTAATGTGTGCAAGCGCACCAGGATGGTGCGAATTGCCGGCGGGAGTGGTGCGCCCGTCCGGCATCTACGGCAGCGGATTATTTTCCGCTCTTCACTTTGGTCCACGCGCGGGTGCGCACACGATCGATTTTCGGATCCTGCACTTGCAGGGTGAACATTTTGGCGCGAACGTCCGCCGGAGGATAAATCCCTGGATTATCACGCACTTCCGCACTCACCAGCGGCGTAGCTGCTTTATTGGCGTTGGCATAGAACACATGGTCAGAGATATGTGCCACCACATCCGGGCGCAGCAGATAATTCAGGAACTGATACGCTTCGTCTTTGTTTTTGGCATCTGCCGGCATGGCGAAAACATCAAAGAACGCCATCGCCCCTTCTTTAGGAATCGAGAAGGAGACATTCACGCCGTTCTTCGCTTCTTTCGCACGGTTAGAAGCCTGCCAGACATCACCCGCCCAGCCGATAGCTACGCAAATATCGCCATTTGCCAGGTCATTGATGTACTGGGAAGAGTGGAAATAACGAATATTCGGGCGCAGTTTTAACAGCAGATCGGTAGCCGGTCCGGTGTAATCATCCGCTTTGGTGCTGTTCGGATCTTTACCAAGATAATTCAACACAGTGGCAAAAACTTCTTCCGGCGCATCGAGGAAAGAGACACCACAGCTTTTCAGTTTTTCCAGATTTTCTGGTTTGAGGATCAAGTCCCAGCTATCGACCGGCGCGTTTTCGCCCAGCACTGCTTTGACTTTATCGACGTTATACCCAATCCCGGTAGTCGCCCACATATACGGCATAGCAAATTTATTGTCGGGATCGTGTTTTGCCACCAGCTTCAGCAGTTCTGGATCGAGATTCTTCCACTCCGGCAATTTGCTTTTATCCAGCGGCTGGAATACTCCCGCAGTCAACTGGCGCTCCAGAAAGCTGGCTGACGGCACGACCAGGTCAAAACCGGTACTCCCCGCCATTAATTTGCCTTCCAGCACTTCGTTGGAATCAAAAACATCGTAGACGACTTTAATACCGGTCTCTTTTTCAAAATTTGCCACCGTATCCGGGGCGATATAATCAGACCAGTTATAGATGTGGAGTGTTTTTTGTTCAGCCGCGAGCGTGCCGACAGAGACGGCCATCAGAGCACCCGCAATCAGACCCGATAGCCATTTTTTATTTAAGGCGGTCATATCTCTTTCCTTCTGAAAGTTCGTTAACAAACGAACAAAAGTTGTCACACTGAAAGATATGCAATAAACGTGCATATTTTTTATCGGCGCGGTGCAAGAAAAGAGAACTCTCTCCCGGCCAGCATTGCTCGCTATATAAAAGCCTCGCAAGAATAACTTTAGCCAGGGTTTGAAACTATAGCTGTAATTAAAAAACGGTATTTAACAAATTTTTATGCGCATTTGCTCTATGTGATAAAGCAAATCTGGCGCAATAGAAGTGAAATAATCTTTAATGAAAGGTTAAAATCAGCAGGAAATATTACGACGCGCAGTCACTGCGGCAGCGACTGCGTGCTCGAAGAAAGTTATCAGTGAAGGAAATAGTTTTCGGTAACGTTGTTTTGCCCTTCATCGTCAGTCGGCAACAGCAGCTGATGGGCATTAGCTTCGAGGATGACCATTGAAATCTGCTCTTCGCTCTGGCGTACAAACCATGCAAACTGTTCATAGGTTACGCCCTGCATAACAGATAAAGACTGGCAAACCACCAGCTTTGGCAGATTATCATCCTGCATATCGAGAAATGCTTTCACGGTCAGTGAGCTGGCATTGATGGCTGATAAATCCGCCGCCAGCGGCAACACGGCTGAAGGCCTGACTTCCGCCATGGCAGAAAACAGGATTGTGTTATCAATCAGGTCGATTTTGGCATCAAAGACACCGTCGAAATTCTGCATATGGGGCAGATGCAAAGCCTGACAGTTATCACATTCAAAAAAACTCATCCCCAGGTCATCGAGCCATTGACGCAACGTATCCAGACCAGGAACGACCAGCGATGTCATAATTTTGTACAACCTCTTCCGATAAAAAGACTGGCACAGCTTACGCAAAAAGCGCAGGCAAAACCATGATCAGTAATGTGATTGCGACTAACCACCCGTTTTCAGGCAATATTCTGCCGTGGCGTGGCGTTCGATCCAGCGGATCATTTTACCCGCAATGTCGATACCGGTGGTTTTTTCTATTCCTTCCAGCCCCGGCGACGCATTCACCTCCATCACCAACGGTCCGCGATTGGCACGCAGAATATCCACACCGGCAACATCCAGCGCCATCGTTCGCGCGGCTTTGATGGCGATCTCACGCTCTTTCGGCGTGATACTGGCGATGCTTGCCGCGCCGCCACGATGCAAATTGGAGCGAAAATCGCCCTCTTTCGCCCGCCGTTCAATCGCCGCGACAACTTCATCACCGACGACCAGACAGCGGATATCGCACCCTTGCGCCTCTTTGATATATTCCTGCACCAGAATATGGGCGTTCAGGCCGCGAAAAGCATCAATCACGCTTTCTGCCGCCTGGCGCGTTTCCGCCAGCACCACACCAATTCCCTGCGTGCCTTCGACCAGCTTAACCACCAGTGGCGCACCACCGACCATATCGATTAAGTCGCTGGTATCATCCGGCGAATGCGCAATCCCCGTGACAGGCAGGTCAATGCCCTGACGCGCCAGCAGTTGCATGGAACGCAATTTGTCACGCGCCCGGGCAATCGCGACCGATTCGTTCAGCGGATAACTGCCCAGCATTTCGAACTGGCGCAGCGCCGCCGTCCCATAAAAGGTTATAGCAGTGCCAATGCGTGGGATCACCGCGTCAAAATGGGGGAGTTTGCGGCCTTTATAGTGAATGGAAGACGCCGCAGGATTAATGTTCATGTAGCAAGAAAGCGGATCGAGAATTTCAACCAGGTGACCACGCTGTATGGCGGCTTCACGCAGCCGCTTACACGAATAGAGCGTTCCATCCCGGGACAATATGGCAATTTTCACCCTGCACCTCTCTGTCAGACCTGGTCAAAAGCCCGCGTATAATACATCGCCGTAACGGTTTTAGCGCGTCGCCCAACCTTGTTTATGCAAATAATCGAGAATAAAAGGACGGCTTTCTTTGATAATCGTCCGGCGAATATGATCGCTCCAGGTATCCCGGCGATTATTACTGCCACGGGTAAGATAATATTCCGCCAGTTGCTCGTCATACTGCGCCAGAGCATCTTTATCCAGCGGTTGGTAGCTGTTTTCATGCACCAAAATGGAAGCCGGTAAACGCGGCTTGAGATCCGGGTTATCCGCAGGCCAGCCGAGACACAAGCCAAACAGCGGCAGAACATGCTTTGGTAATTTCAGCAGCGCCGTCACCGCTTCAATGTTATTGCGCAGGCCGCCAATATATACACCGCCTAACCCCAACGATTCCGCTGCGGTTAAGGCATTTTGCGCCATCATCGCCGTATCAACAACACCGAGCAACAACTGTTCTGCCAGGCCGAGTTGAGCATCCGGGCAGATCTGCAAATGACGGTTAAAGTCGGCGCAAAACACCCAAAACTCCGCCGCTTGCGCAACATGTTTTTGCCCGCCGGTCAGCGGCACCAGGGCTTCACGCAATGCGGGGTCGGTAATGCGAATAATGCTACTACACTGCAAAAAGCTGGAACTGGAGGTCGCACGGGCGCTGTTGATAATCGCCTCACGCTGTTCAGCGGAGATAGGTTCATCAGTGAAATGGCGAATGGAGCGGTGACCACAAATAAGTTCAATGGTTGGCGTCATTATCTTTTTCTCTTTCTGAACGTGAAGATTCCAGTGGATGATTCATCAGTTGCGGGGCCAGCCGTTTTGCCACCTGAAGAATAACCACCACCGCAGCGGGAAGCATGAGCAAAACACCGAGAAAAATCATCAGAATTTGCGCTTCTGGCGTAGAAAACGGCGCTGGAAGCGAAAAGTTGTCACTTATCGACAGCAGCGCCGCCGCCAGTAACATCATTCCAATAAATTCCAGTATCAACACGCTTTTAGGCAATTTACCGATCGCGCGCATAAACGGTGATGCTGCCAACTTACTGATTTAGT
>NZ_AEJZ01000244.1:0-2170 GCF_000208525.1 Escherichia sp. TW14182 | reverse complement strand
TTGCTGACGATGTATATCGTTACCGCCTTTGCGCTTAACTACTCAACCCAGAATATGGGTCTGCCACGCGAATTATTCCTGAATATTGGTTTGCTGGTGGGAGGGTTAAGCTGCCTGACAATTCCCTGTTTTGCCTGGCTTGCCGATCGTTTTGGTCGCCGCAGGGTTTATATCACTGGCGCAGTTATCGGAACCTTAAGCGCGTTTCCTTTCTTCATGGCGCTCGAGGCTCAATCCATTTTCTGGATAGTCTTCTTCTCCATTATGCTGGCGAATATTGCGCATGACATGGTGGTTTGTGTGCAGCAACCGATGTTCACAGAGATGTTTGGTGCCAGTTATCGCTACAGCGGCGCTGGGGTCGGATATCAAGTTGCCAGTGTGGTTGGTGGTGGGTTTACCCCTTTTATTGCCGCCGCCCTCATTACTTATTTTTCCGGGGACTGGCATAGCGTCGCCATTTATTTGCTGGCTGGATGCCTGATTTCCGCAATGACCGCTTTGTTGATGAAAGACAATCAACGCATCTGATGGTCTGGCGAAGATCATTCGATCTTCGCCTTACACTTTTGTTTCACATTCCTGTGACATACTATCGGATGTGCGGTAATTGTATGGAACAGGAGACACACATGAATAATAAGGGCTCCGGTCTGACCCCAGCTCAGGCACTGGATAAACTTGACGCGCTGTATGAGCAATCTGTAGTCGCTTTACGCAATGCCATTGGCAACTATATTAAAAGTGGCGAATTACCTGATGAAAACGCCCGCAAACAAGGTCTTTTTGTCTATCCATCATTGACCGTGACCTGGGATGGCTGCGCCACAAATCCTCCCAAAACACGCGCATTTGGACGTTTTACTCACGCTGGCAGCTATACCACCACTATTACCCGCCCTGCTCTCTTTCGTTCGTATCTCAATGAACAACTAACGTTACTGTATCAAGATTATGGTGCGCACATCTCCGTGCAACCCTCGCAGCATGAAATCCCCTATCCCTATGTCATCGATGGCTCTGAACTGACACTTGATCGTTCGATGAGCGCCGGGCTAACTCGTTACTTCCCGACAACAGAACTGGCGCAAATTGGCGATGAAACTGCAGACGGCATTTATCACCCAACGGAATTTTCTCCGCTATCGCATTTCGATGCGCGCCGGGTCGATTTTTCCCTCGCGCGGTTACGCCATTATACCGGCACGCCAGTCGAACATTTTCAGCCGTTCGTTTTGTTTACCAACTACACACGTTATGTGGATGAATTCGTTCGTTGGGGGTGCAGCCAGATCCTCGATCCTGATAGTCCCTACATTGCTCTTTCCTGTGCTGGAGGGATATGGATCACCGCCGAAACAGAAGCCCCTGAAGAGGCGATTTCTGATCTCGCATGGAAAAAACACCAGATGCCAGCATGGCATTTAATCACTGCCGATGGCCAGGGTATTACTCTGGTAAATATTGGTGTGGGGCCATCAAATGCTAAAACCATCTGCGATCATCTGGCGGTGCTACGCCCGGATGTCTGGCTGATGATTGGTCACTGCGGTGGATTACGTGAAAGCCAGTCCATTGGTGATTATGTACTTGCACATGCTTATTTACGCGATGACCACGTTCTTGATGCAGTTTTACCGCCCGATATCCCTATTCCCAGCATTGCTGAAGTGCAACGCGCGCTTTATGACGCCACCAAACTCGTCAGCGGCAGGCCGGGTGAGGAAGTTAAACAGCGGCTACGTACTGGCACTGTGGTAACTACTGATGACAGGAACTGGGAATTGCGTTACTCGGCTTCTGCACTTCGTTTTAATTTAAGTCGGGCCGTAGCGATTGATATGGAAAGCGCAACCATTGCAGCACAAGGATACCGTTTCCGCGTGCCATACGGGACGCTACTGTGTGTTTCAGATAAGCCATTGCATGGTGAGATTAAACTTCCCGG
The DNA here is from genome assembly GCF_000208525.1 of Escherichia sp. TW14182. NCBI lineage: Bacteria > Pseudomonadati > Pseudomonadota > Gammaproteobacteria > Enterobacterales > Enterobacteriaceae > Escherichia > Escherichia sp. TW14182. The sequence goes on along the minus strand of NZ_AEJZ01000244.1, from coordinate 222 downwards.
CCAGGCTAACCGTTTTTATGAAGGTGCGATTTCCGAACACTTGCAGATTGGCATCCGGGCAATTGATTTACTGCGCGCGGAAGGCGATCGACTGCATTCCCGTAAACTGCGCACCTTTAATGAGCCGCCGTTCCGATAATGAGCGAAGATCCTTTGCATCAAGAAAAGATGTGAAGGATTTTATAAGTAAAAAGCAAAAAGCCCGCTATAAAAGCGGGCTTT
>NZ_AEJZ01000245.1:0-733 GCF_000208525.1 Escherichia sp. TW14182 | reverse complement strand
CCCATCTCCTTGCCGAACTGCCACAGCGAAGGATGGAACCGGTGCTGACCGGTCTGATATGCGTCACGTTGCAGAACCACAGTTTTCATATTGTCATACAACACTTCGCGCGGCACACCACCAAAGAAGCGGAACGCATTACGATGGCAGGTCTCCAGCGTGTCATAACGCATATTGTCAGTGAATTCGATGTACAACATTCGGCTGTATCCGAGAACAGCAACGAACACGTGAAGCGGTGAGCGACCATTACGCATAGTGCCCCAGTCAACCTGCATCTGTCGTCCGGGTTCAGTTTCGAACCGAACGGCAGGCTCCTGCTCCTGAGGAACCGAGAGAGAACGAATGAACGCCCTGAGAATGGTCATTCCGCCACGATATCCCTGGTCTCTGATCTCGCGAGCGATTACCGTTGCCGGGATTTTGTAAGGATGAGCATCGGCGATGCGTTGACGAATATAATCCCGGTATTCATCCAGGAGTGAAGCAACAGCAGGTCGCGGTGTATATTTTGGCGGCTCAGATTTTGCCTGCAAATAACGTTTAACGGTATTGCGGGAGATCCCCAGTTCTCTGGCAATCGCCCGGCTACTCATTCCCTGCTTGTGCAGGATTTTAATTTCCATAACTGTCTCAAAAGTGACCATAAGCTCTCCTGAATCAGGAGAGCAGATTACCCCCTGGATCTGATTTCAGGCGTTGGGTGTGGATCACTATTGCACCGTTCGTGACA
>NZ_AEJZ01000246.1:0-19696 GCF_000208525.1 Escherichia sp. TW14182 | reverse complement strand
GGATAAGGCGTTCACGCCGCATCCGGCATGGACAAAGCGCACTTTGTCAATAATCTGAGGCTGCGTCAGATGCAGTGCCTCGTTCCATTTACAAAATGCCGAATGCGGAACAAACAATAGAGAGCACAAACGTCACGCCGATTAACAGCACCGGATGCGCTTTTTTCACCCGCAGGAAGTAATACATCAGCAGGGTATAGGCCATCGGTAAAATATTCGGGAAGACTTTATCGAAGAAATCCTGCTGCAGTGCGACGCTGTGGCTACTGTCGATAGCAAACGACGTCACCACGTTAATATGCACATACGAAGCGATCAGTCCGCCGATTACCGTGATCCCGAGGATGGTTGCCGAACGGGCGATCATTTGCGAGTTCTCTCGCACTTTATCGATCGCCTTCACGCCGACCGAATAACCGACGTGGGTCCAGCCGACGCGCAGGAAAAAGATAAGCAGGTAAACGGCGAAGAATAGAATCGGCCCCAACAGGTTTCCCTGGCTGGCGAATGATGAGCAAATACCCGCCATAATCGGCAACAAGGTAAACCAGAAAATCGCATCGCCAATCCCGGCGATTGGGCCAAACAGCGCCACTTTCAGACCTTTAATGGTGTCGCGGTTTTCCCCTTTCTCTTCCATCGAAATTAATAACCCCATCAGGAATCCGACCAGATTCGGGTGGGTATTAATAAATTCGAGGTTATCTTTCATTGCCGCGCTTAAGCCCGGTTTGTCGTCCTTATAAATCTTTTTCAGGATCGGCAACATTGCCCAGGTAAAACCGCCTGCCTGCATCCTTTCGTAGTTAAAGCTCGCTTGCAGCAGCGACGAACGAAAGCCCAGGCGGGTGATATCTTTTTTACTGATTTCAGATCCCATTGCTGTAGTCCTCTTCTTCATTTTTACTGGCAACGGGCTGCGGTTGCGCTTGCTGCCGGGATTTCGCATTGAAAAACTCATACACCGCAAAGCCTGCGCCCAGTACGGCAACCGGCAACAGGTTGCTGACCTGGATGTAGCAAACAAACAGGAAACCGGCGATCAGGTAAGGAATATATTGCGCTTTGAACATCACGCGCAGCAGCAGGCCAAAACCAACGGCAGGCAGAATGCCGCCAGCCACTTCAAAGCCGTGGGTCAACCAGGCGGGCATTGCTTTTACCAGCGCCTGCATCGCACCCTGCGCCAGGTAAGTACAGAGGAAAGCAATCACCGCATACGAAAAGGCAACAATCAGCATCGTTGTCCAGTTAAGTCGGGAAAACGCTGCTGTATCCGCCTCTTTCGCGCATTTATCGGCTTTGGTCATAAATAATGAGAAAGCGGAATAGAAGAACAGAATGACGTATTGCATTAACAAACTAAACGGCAGGCCAAGACCAATTGCCGTTTTGGCATCGACGCCCGTAGACCACGCAATGACGGTGGTCATCAGACCCGCCATAATTGGGTTGGGCGGCTGAACACCCCCGGCAGGGGTTAATCCGGCGAAAGCCAGCTCTGTCAAGCCACCGGTAATTAAGCCAGTCTGAATATCACCGAGAATAGCACCTGTAAGGGTACAAACGATTATCGGGCGGAATAAAAATAAGGCTTCCAGCCAAAAATCAATCCCCAGAACGAAAACTAATGCCGCCAGGGATAATCCCTGAAGTAGGGTTATTTCATGCATTTTTATTACCTCAAACCAGTATTAAGGCGATGTTAGATTTAGTCAGGGATTTGTTCTTTTTGATCGCCCGGGACGTCCTGAATAAAAACATTCACGCCGCGTTGTTTAATAAAGCGTAAGTCCGTGAGATCCTGATCATCGACATAAACTTTACTACTTATTTGCTTTTTCCCTTCCGAGAAATGCATATTGCCGACGTTGACATCTTTCAGCTCAATGCCACCTTCTACTAATTTACGTACCGTTTTCGGCGTACGGCAAATCAGAAAAATCTTCTGATGTGGTGCAGCTTTGCCGATGACATTAATGGTTTTTTCGACAGTAAAGAAACGGATACCAAAGCCGTAGGTTTCCGCAGTAATACCCATCAGTTTCTGTTGGATATCATCGTTAGCGACAACATCATCCACGACCACCAGCAGATTCGCACCGATGGTGGATGTCCAGGTCACGCCAACCTGGCCATGAACCAGACGGTTATCGATACGGGTTAAGAGAATATTTGGACTGCTCATTGTATAATCCTCACCATAAATTTGAATAATATAATCTTTTTAAATATATTATTGTTGCGATATTGTACTGATGTATTTATTAAGGTTTACTCATTTCCTTTGCCATTAAGGCACTACCCGATATTAGTCGAGCAGTACTTATTAATAAATCGTATAAATTTAATGGTTATGCTGAAATTCGATTCGCCGAACCACAGACATTAATTTTATTCCTGACAACGTCTTTCATTGCATCCATGCCGACGCGCATATAATAGCGAGGATCATTACCCTGCGGGTTTTCCGCAAACCAGGCTTTAACCGCGCCGGCGAAGGCAATTTTCAATTCCGTGGCGACATTAACTTTCGTCACACCCAGTTTAATAGTCCAGCGAACAAATTCATCCGGGACATCGCTGGCGCCATGCAGTACCAGAGGGATGTCTACCATTTCACGAATTTCCGCCAGCCGCTGAAAATCAATTTTCGGTATTTTCCTGTACAGGCCATGCGCCGTACCAATCGCCACAGCCAGGCTGTCGACGCCAGTCAGTTCGACAAAACGTCTGGCTTCTTGTGGGTCGGTGAGGAACGCGCTTTCGGCGTCAACACTTATATCATCTTCCACGCCTCCCAGACGGCCCAGTTCCGCTTCCACGCTGCAATCCTGCGAGTGGCAGAAGTCGACGACCGATTTCACCAGTTTTACGTTTTCAGCAAACGGGAAGTGACTGCCATCGATCATCGCGCTGCGCACGCCAGCGTGGACTTTACGGCGAATATCATCGAGCGATTCGTGGTGGTCGAGATGCAGCACAAGCGGCATGTTGTAGGTTGTGGAATAGGCGCTACACAGGGCGTAGATCTCTTCCAGCGCGATATGTTTAAAAGTCCCTGGCGTCCCGGCGAGGATCACCGGCGATCGCATTTCACTGCACACTTCGAGGATCGCCTGGATCGTCTCGGCGTTATGGATGTTAAACGCAGGCACCGCGTAGCCATTGGCCTGGGCGTCTTGTAACAGATATTTGGTGGAGATAATGCTCATAATGCGATCCTCTTATTCCTGCCACGGATGAATAATTACGCCTTGCACCACGCGGTTTACGGTGCCACTGGCTGATGGGGAATCCGGCGTATTGCCCATATGCAGCGACTGCATCAGTGCAAACGTCTGGGCGTACATCAGGAAGCAAAATGCCTGCTCAACGTCGATAAAGTGACGGGATGGCGGCAGGATGATATGCGGGCCGGCGGCAACAATGTCGTTGCTTTCAGCGGCGATGGCGATCACGCGCATTGCCTGGTTGTCGCGGCGGAGTTCTGCCAGCAGATCAAGATCATACTGACGGGTGTAGGGGTGGCTGGAGACAAACACCACGACCAGCGTTTCATCATCGACCAGCGATTTCGGGCCATGACGGAATCCGGTCGGGGAATCATAAAAAGCCGCCAGTTTACCCGCCGTCAGTTCCAGCACTTTCAGCGCCGACTCACGTGCCGCGCCCTGTAAGCCACCGCTGCCGAGATAAACGATCCGTTTCCACGGCGCGTAACCAAACACGCCTTCGCTGAAATCGCCGAGCGAGGTCAGGATCGCCTGGCAACGATCCGCCACGTCACGGAAGGTCTGGCTGTTGATTGTCTCAGGCGCGAAAACCGCGAGGCAGCTGGCCATCATGGTGGTAATACTGCTGGTCATCGCAAAGCCGCGATCGTGCGTTTCTGCGGGCATCAGCAGGGCAAACGCGTTATCGCTGTTGAGCGCGTTTTGATAGAGATCGCCCGCTTCATTGCAGGTGATCGGCAGGTGATAGCACTCCGGTACAAATTGATTTGCCAGTTCCACGGCGGCGACGCTTTCCGGGCTATTGCCGGATCGACCGAAGGAGATCAGCAGCAGCGGATGCGCTGGATTCAGGTAGTCCATCGGATTGGTAACCAGATCGGTGGTCGGTACGGCGCTGAAGTTTTTGCCGGTATGGCTGGCGAGCCACGGCGCGATGATGTCACCGATAAATGCCGAGGTTCCGGCACCGGTCAGGATTACCCGCAGGTTCTCTTTGCGCAGTAACGGTTCAAGAAAGTTATTGAGCGCGGAACGTAGCGCGTCAATGTTGGCGAGCGAACGAAGCCACGCGCGAGGCTGATGGCGGATCTCTTCTTCAGTCCATGTACCGGTGGTGGCAGGGGGGTAATTTTCTGGCATAACTCAATCCTTAGTTTGATGAACTTGACGTCGGGCGTTATAGCTTTCGCTTACCTTTCGTTTCATTTCACTTGGTGATATCTTTCGTTGATTAAAATTTATAGAAAAGAAACTGAAAGTTCAATGAAGAGAAAGGAAATAAAACGAAATTTGTGATCATTGAAAGAAAAGACAAGGGAAGATAAAGGGATTGTTTGATGGGGGGATATTTGCACCGATTGCCGGATGCGGCGTAAACGCCTTATCCGCCTGGCTGTCACCAACCGTAGGTCGGATAAGACGCGTCAGCGTCGCATCCGACACCGGTGCAAAAGTCAAAACAAAAGAAAAAAGGCCTTGTGAGGGAAGTGAAAGCCAGATAAAGAAACGAAAGTGTAAAACGCCACTCACAGTCTTTTACCAATAGCGGCGGGGCGCTTACCTCATATTCCTTCCTCGACCGGACATTCTTTATGGCAGCGGCCTAACTCGTCCACCAGACTGGTCAGCCCACGGTGTCCGCACTCCAGCGCCTGCACACGGAATTCTTCTCCGCTTAACCCTTCGCGCTCCAGCACCATTTCCAGTAATAGTTGCAAATTGGTGCCGGTGATCACTTCACAGCCCGGTTTTTGCATCGCCAGCGTTGAAGCTACGCGAAACGGTGTGCCGCCCAGCAAATCCGTCAGAAAAATAATGCCGTCTTCACAATCCAGTTGGGCGATGGCTTCTTCAAGCTGCGATGTAAGCAGCGCGGTGCTTGAGCTTTCCGGAAAATCAATGGCGATAAACTGTGATTGCTCACCGAGGATTTGCTTCATTGCTTTTTCCATGCCGCTGGCAAATCCGCCATGCCCTGTCAAAATAATACTTAACATCTAATACCTCATTGTATTTAAAGGAAATGACAGAATTTACCGACGATGCCGAGAACTACAGTGATTGCAATCAGGCGCAGCGGACTCCAGCCGCGACGTACCAGCCAGAACATGGTCAGGGTATAGACCAGCGGTAAGAAGGCAGGCATCAGTTTGTCGATAACGTCAGTCTGTAGCTTAACCACTGCGTCGCCTGCCGTGATTTCCAGCGTGGTGCTTAATCGGACATAGGTTGCTACCAGCGCGCCGATCACCGTCATCCCGACGATAGACGCCGCATGACCGACTTTTTTGGTATTCGCTTTAATTAGCGGGATCGCCGCCACGCCCATTCGATAAGCGTAATGCGCAAGACCAAAACGCAGACCGAGATGCACCACGTTGAATAACACGATAAATACCACGGCGCCGAGAATAGAGCCTTGCAACGCCAGACTGGCACCAATCCCGCCGCAAATTGGCAGCAACGTCAGCCAGAACATCGCATCGCCAATCCCGCCGAGCGGCGCACCGACAGCAATTTTGGTGCTCTGAATACTGTTAACGTCCTGCTTAGAACGCTCCATCGCAAGGATAATGCCGATCACAAACGTCACCAGAAACGGGTGAGTATTGAAAAAGCCCATATGGCCTTTCATGGCGCGCGCCAGGTCGCGTTTATTGGTATGGATCTTTTTCAGTGCAGGCAGCAGACCGTACAACCAGCCGGAAGCCTGCATACGTTCGTAGTTGAAAGAAGCCTGTAACAGCATGGAACGCCATGCGACGCGATTGATATCTTTTTTCGTTAACTCCGCGCCAATGCTTTGATCTTCATATACGTTTTCATTGACGCCAGTCAGCAGTGCTTCTTCGTTTTCACTGACGTTCGGCAGGGTCGTTTGATTAGATGCCATCTTCAAATTCCTCTTTCTGTGCCGCAGGTTGAATCGGTTCAGGAGATTTACGCAGCAGGTCGATCAGCGCCATCGCCAGCGCGGCAGCAGCAATAGCCAGCACCGGTAACTTGAGCCAGGCGGCGGCAACAAAGCCCAGGATGAAGTAGGGGATGTAGACGTTTTTCATCATGATTTTCAGCAGCACGGCAAAACCGATTGCTGGCATGATGCCGCCTGCGACACCGAGGCCGTCGATTAAGCGTTGCGGCAGGACATCAATGATGGTTTTGGCATGTTCCGCACCGAAGTAAATCGGCAGGAAAGCGCAGAGAAAATAGAAGATGCCGAGCGCCAGCAGCGCCAGATAGTTCACGCGCTCAATGCCGCGTGTATCGGCATTTTCCGCCATCCGGTCGCAACGGGACATCACGCCAGACATCACCGAGAACAGGAAGGTAATCCCCATCTGTACCGCGACGGCGAAAGGTACGGCGATACCGACCGCGACATCGGGTTTCACGCCGGTGGTAATAGCAAATGCCGTACCGACTATAGTACCGATAATTACGTTAGGCGGCTGTGCGCCCGCCAGCGGAGCCAGCCCCATCCATACCAGTTCCAGCGTACCGCCGGTTAAAATACCGGTATGTAGATCGCCAAGTACCAGCCCAACCAACGGTCCAAGAACCACCGGGCGATGTATATGGGTTAAGCCGTTAAACATATCCAGGCCAGCGATAAAGGCGAGAATGCCCAACACGAACGCCTGCAACAGACTGATTTCCATAATGAATCCCTCAAAGTAATTTAAAGAGCTCCACAGCAGGTTCTGTCGGGACGCCCTGAACGAAGCATTCCACTCTGGCGGTTTTCAGATCGTTAAACGCCGCGATATCACCCGCATCTACAGAAACCGTTTTGGTGATTTGCTGCTTGCCATTGGTGTAATGCATATTGCCAACGTTAATGCGACTCACCGGGACACCACCTTTTACCAGCGTCAGGAAATCGGCTGGTGTTTTGCAAACCAGCAGGATTTTCTGCCGGTCAGCGGCGCGATGGATGTTGTCGATCACTTTTTGCAATGACCAGAAACGCACGGCGATCCCTTCTGCCAGTACCATTTCCATCAGGTTTTGTTGTACCGGATCTTCGGCTACCTCGTCGTTGGCGACCAGAACCAGATTTGCCCCCGCAAATCCGACCCACTGAACGCCGACCTGACCGTGAATCAAGCGTTCATCAATCCGGCTTAAAACAATATTTGGCATAGCGTGTTCCTCTTGTTTTGGTTATTGGCCTCCACAGGCTGTGTGGTACTGCGCCAGGATGTCCTGAATATGGTTGATAATGAGCGCCCTCGGCGTTGGTTGTAGCTCGTCGGAGCGAACTTTGACGTATTGCAGCGGCAGATACTGGCTGATGAGCGGCAGCGGAATTGGGGCATCCGCCAGGTTACGAATCAGATGGGCGAAAGCGTTATCAATCTGGCTGTCCGGCCAGTAGTAGCGCACGCGATCTGAGTAGCTGTAACCGCGTGCCAGACGACGTGCGTTGCCGTCACCGTGGTAGTGGCTTTGCCAGTATTCCGGGCGATCGAGCATCACGTTTTCCAGTATCTGACGCAGACCGGAACAGGCTTTCGCTGGCACCAGCTCTTCTTCAATCGCCGCCAGAGAAAACAGGGCTTCACGCAGGGCGAAGGTCAGCGCCGGGCCAACTTTCAGAATGGCAAAGTGGTCGATTACCAACTGGCGCAGCGATTGCGGCGTTTGATAATCGGTAGAGTGAGCTTCGAAAATCAGCGTTTCATAGTGTTCAACCATCTGGCTTAAGGCGGTCGCTTTGGCTGGCTGATAATCAATAACGTTGGTGTGATCGAATTCGACGCCGGGTTGTACTACCAGGGCAATGATGCGTGGCCAGATGGCATTCAGACCCTGCTTTTCAAAAGCGTGACGATGAGCTTCCAGCGTGGCGCGGGCGGCATCCGGCGTGGTGACCGCCAGTTCGCTTAAGGTTTCATGAGCGCCGCCAGGCACCGGCACTTCAGTACCAATGACATACACCAGATCGGCTTCGCCAAAGTGTTCGCGGCAGGTTTCTTCCGCCACTTTCGCCAGACGGGCAGCGCGTTCAGCCACGATATCATCGGTTAAGGGAACCGGATCGCCCTGACAGGACATACTGCAATCAAGATGGATTTTTTTGAACCCCGCCGCGACGTAGCTTTTAATCAAATCATCGGCATTGGCCATCGCCTGAGCGGCAGGCAGATTCTGCCAGCGGTTTGGCCCCAGATGGTCACCGCCGAGAATCAACGCGTCTTGCGGGAAATTCAGCGAGTCGGCAAGCTGGCAAACAAAGCCGCGAAAATCGGCGGGCGTCATTCCGGTATATCCGCCGAACTGATCCACCTGATTGGAGGTTGCTTCAATCAGTAACGGCGTTTGGTTTGCGAAGGCGTAGTGGATGGCGGCTTCCAGTACCAGCGGATGCGCGGAGCAAACGGCATAAATCCCATTTGTTTTGCCCTCTTTGTGCTGTCTCACCATTTCTATCAGATATTTCACTTTCCTCTCCAGGCCAGATAACTGCCATTGCTGATCTTTCGTTTTGTTTCAGTTGATACTGCGTCATGGTGAGGTAAAAATAAAACGAAAGGTAATTGTTTTCTGATCTGATTCACAAAAGAAACATAATGAAAGCTTCTGAAACAGGAGTCGCTTGCGTCAACGGGCAAGGTGGGCTTGCATTTGCTTAATAGAACGGTATTAATAATAAAAACGAAATGAAACGAAAGCTTTACGAAAGGATTTTCTATGAGTAATACCGACGCATCAGGTGAGAAACGAGTGACTGGCACCAGCGAACGACGAGAGCAGATCATTCAGCGCCTGCGTCAGCAAGGGAGTGTGCAGGTTAACGATCTGTCAGCATTATTTGGCGTTTCTACCGTGACGATCCGCAATGATCTGGCGTTTCTGGAAAAACAGGGGATCGCCGTGCGTGCGTATGGTGGCGCGTTGATCTGCGATGGCACGACGCTGTCAGTCGAGCCTTCGGTAGAAGATAAAAGCGCGCTGAACACGGCGATGAAACGCAGCGTTGCGAAAGCTGCCGTTGAGTTAATTAAGCCTGGTCATCGGGTGATCCTCGATTCCGGAACCACCACCTTTGAGATTGCCCGTCTGATGCGCAAGCACACCGACGTAATTGCGATGACCAACGGTATGAACGTGGCCAATGCGTTGCTGGAAGCTGAAGGGGTGGAACTGCTGATGACCGGCGGGCATTTGCGCCGTCAGTCGCAATCTTTTTACGGCGATCAGGCTGAACAATCGCTGCAAAATTACCACTTCGATATGCTGTTTCTCGGCGTAGACGCTATCGATCTGGAGCGCGGCATCAGCACGCACAATGAAGATGAAGCTCGTTTAAACCGCCGGATGTGCGAAGTTGCGGAACGGATCATCGTGGTCACCGATTCCAGTAAGTTCAACCGCTCCAGTTTACATAAGATCATCGATACTCAGCGGATCGATATGATCATTGTCGATGAAGGCATTCCTGCGGATAGTCTGGAAGGACTGCGAAAGGCTGGGGTTGAGGTGATTCTGGTCGGGGAGTGAGAAATGGCGCCCGCTGGTCAAAACGGATGCGTTCGGCGGGCATTGTGAACACCATCAATGGGTTTCTTCAGTCTCTCTGGTGATGGTTTCCCAGTCGGCAGGAGGATGTCCTCTTTTTAACATTTTGCTGAATACGGTATAGGCATCTGTTTTTTTACCGTAGGTGCGCAGCGTGTTTTCATCGTTCATCCATCCCAGAATGATGACTTTCTCTTTTTCGCTGTAACGAAAGAAGAGACGATAACGACCAGCGCCAAATTTTACCCGTGACCAGTCTTTATTTTTCCCTGAGCCTAACGACTTGCCATGACGGAATGCCGGTGATGATGGATTGACCGTGATATGCTCCTCAATAACTTTATGTACTACTGCCAATAACTTTGTGGCGGCTTTTTTCTGATAATTTTCAGGATCTTTCCCCTTTAATGTCTCAACTTCGGCAACTAAAGCGTCGTAGGTTTCCTGAAAGCAGGGATGAGCATATAGCGCCCAACCATTAACCCTTTGTGGAAAATCCATTATTCGTCGTCGCCAATCTCATCATCAATGTTGACGTCCATGCCAGCGACAAGTCTCTTTCCTTGTTGAATTTCGAATGGACGAGTTTTTTGCGGGTTGTTCTGGATATCTGCATCCAGAAAACGCAAAAATGCATTCATAGTATGATCCTCCTGTTCATCTCCCACACGGCACATAAATACTTGCCCACCAGGCAGGATTTCGTAATGAATGCTGTCCAGGCCTGGCTTCAGTTTTAAGGCCTCACGCACTGGCGCGGGGATAGTTGTTTGTCCGCGTATCGTGACCTTTGATTCAGTGGTCAGTACAGCGTTAGAGCGAGCATTAGCGGGCATTGTTCACTGTCCTTTTACAGCCTTTTTTCTGCTCAAATTATAATCTTCAACTAAGGTAATGCAAATGCATTATTAATGGATGACGGGACTTGAAACAATAAAAACATGGCACTAAGGCCATGTTTTGCGAGGCGCGTTCCAAAAGAAATCAGGTCACCGGCGCCGGGTTAAACACCGCCAGTTGGTTATGCAGTCCCCATTGATCCGAGAAGGTTTTCTTCTTCCCGCTGGCGACATCGAGAATAAAGTGGAACAGCTTCCAGCCCACCTCTTCAATGGTCTCTTCGCCGGTGGCGATAGTGCCCGCATTAATATCCATCAAATCAAACCAGCGGTTCGCCAGTTCGGTGCGGGTCGCCATTTTAATGACCGGCACCGCCATCAGACCGTACGGTGTGCCGCGACCGGTCGTAAATACTTGCACGGTAATCCCTGAAGCCACCTGTTGGGTGCCACAGACGAAATCGCTGGCTGGCGTCGCGGCGTAAATTAATCCGCGTTTGGTCGGACGCTGACCGGGTGACAGCACTTCTACAATCGCGCTTTTACCCGATTTAGCAATGGAGCCGAGCGCCTTTTCCACCACGTTTGCCAGACCGCCTTTTTTGTTACCCGGCGAAGGGTTGGCGCTGCGGTCGGTTTTCCCCATATTGAGATAGTTGTCGTACCACTCCATCTCTTCCAGCAGGCGCTTGCCAACCTCTTCGTTAACAGCGCGCGGCGTCAGCAGATGAATGGCGTCACGCACTTCCGTGACTTCTGAGAACATCACCGTTGCGCCGCAGCGCACCAGTAAATCAGATGCATAACCCACTGCCGGGTTTGCCGTTACACCAGAAAACGCATCGCTGCCGCCGCACTGCATACCGACAACCAGTTCTGAAGCTGGACAGGTTTCTCGCTGCCGTTGATTTAATTTGTGCAGATGGCGCTCGGCAACTTGCAAAATATCCTCGACCATTGACTGAAAACCGACATGTTTTTCATCCTGCAAGCTGACAATACTGGCACTTTCCACTGGAATAGCCGGTACATCATCCGTGCCGATCAGCAGGCGCTCAGGTTGCAATTTCTCGCAACCCAGACCAATCACCATCACCTCACCGCCAAAGTTTGGGTTAAGCGAAATGTTGTGAATAGTACGAATAGGCACCACCGCCGCCGGAGCGTTAATCGCCACGCCACAACCGTACAGATGATTCAGCCCCACCACGCCATCGACGTTCGGGTATTTCGGCAGCAGGTCACGCTCAATGATTTTCACCACGTAATCCACCATGCCCGCCACACAGTGGACGCTGGTGGTGATGCCGAGCAGGTTTTTGGTTCCCACGCTGCCATCGGCATTGCGATAGCCTTCAAAGGTATAACCTTCAAGCGCCGGTAAGGGTTCCGGCACTTTAGTTGCCAGTGGCAGCGTGTGTAATGGCGGCGCTTCCGGCAGTACTACCATTGATTCGTCGATCCAACTTCCGCGTGGGATCGCGCGCACGGCGTAACCAATCACTTCGCCATAACGAATAATTTCACCACTAGCCGGAATGTCCAGCAATGCGACTTTATGCCCCTGGGGAATATGTTCAATTAATTCCAGCCCATCCGGAAAACGCGTTCCTGCTTTCAGGCCATTATCATTAACAATAATTGCCACATTATCTGTGTTGTGAACTTTTATATAAAACGCAGTCGGCGTTTCTTGTCTGATTTCGATGTTGGCCATTATCCCGTTTTCTCCGGTCGCTGGTAATAATAAATTTATGTTGATTGATTCTGATGACAGAAATAATTTTATCTGCGAGATGGAATAAGAGTGTCAGGAGATGAAAAGTCAGTATGTGATCAACATCACTAATTATCGTGATAGCAGGGCAACCGGGGCAGGCAAAGCGTAAATATGTGCATTGGCACGCAGCGTGATAGGCATATGCTCAAAATAATATTTATATCAGACAAACATAATGAGCATTTGCACAATGCCTATTGTTTCTGTGCTGATTATACTCATTGTCGAAAACGGATTTATTATTGTGCAGTGGCCAATATTCGTTAATAGAATATTTAATAAATAGCACTGACCTTTTTGCTATCGACTGAATATAAACATGATTAGTGGGATTGATGAATAAGGAACGCATGTGCCTTTTTAATCTTACTGCCTATTTTTATTGTCATCGAAGAGATTGCCCTCTTTCAATACTGCACCAGGAAGCCTGATTGGCGACATTAAACGTATGGAATTGCAGAAATAAGCAAAGGTATAAGCGATGAATAACGATATTTTCCCAAATAAGTTCAAAGCCGCGTTGGCAGCGAAACAGGTACAGATTGGCTGCTGGTCAGCACTTTCTAACCCAATTAGCACGGAAGTTCTTGGTTTAGCTGGCTTTGACTGGCTGGTGCTGGATGGCGAACATGCGCCAAACGATATCTCCACGTTCATTCCTCAGTTGATGGCTCTGAAGGGGAGCGTCAGCGCGCCAGTGGTGCGTGTACCGACCAACGAACCGGTGATCATCAAGCGTCTGCTGGATATCGGTTTTTATAACTTCCTGATCCCCTTTGTGGAAACGAAAGAAGAAGCGGTGCAGGCGGTGGCATCTACCCGTTATCCACCAGAAGGTATTCGCGGCGTCTCCGTTTCTCACCGCGCCAATATGTTTGGCACCGTGGCGGATTACTTCGCTCAGTCGAATAAGAACATCACCATTCTGGTGCAAATTGAAAGCCAGCAAGGCGTTGATAACGTTGATGCTATCACCGCAACCGAAGGCGTGGACGGTATCTTCGTTGGCCCCAGCGATCTGGCAGCGGCATTAGGTCATCTCGGCAATGCGTCGCATCCGGATGTGCAAAAAGCGATTCAACATATTTTTAATCGCGCCAGAGCCAACGGCAAACCCTGCGGCATCCTCGCCCCTGTCGAAGCCGATGCGCGTCGTTATCTGGAATGGGGCGCTACGTTTGTGGCCGTCGGCAGCGATCTCGGCGTATTCCGTTCCGCCACGCAGAAACTGGCAGATACCTTTAAAAAATAACCACCACCGCAACAAGAGAGATGATTGATATGACTATGAAAGTTGGTTTTATTGGCCTGGGTATTATGGGTAAACCAATGAGTAAAAACCTCCTGAAAGCAGGTTACTCGCTGGTGGTTGCTGACCGTAACCCTGAAGCCATTGCTGAAGTGATTGCCGCAGGCGCAGAAACAGCGTCTACGGCTAAAACTATCGCTGAACAGTGCGACGTCATCATAACCATGCTGCCAAACTCCCCTCATGTAAAAGAGGTGGCGCTGGGTGAAAATGGCATCATTGAAGGCGCGAAGCCAGGTACGGTATTGATCGATATGAGTTCAATCGCTCCGCTGGCAAGCCGTGAAATCAGCGAAGCACTGAAAGCGAAAGGTATTGATATGCTGGACGCCCCGGTGAGCGGCGGTGAACCGAAAGCCATCGACGGTACGCTGTCAGTGATGGTGGGCGGCGACAAGGCTATTTTCGACAAATACTATGATTTGATGAAAGCGATGGCGGGTTCCGTGGTGCATACCGGGGAAATCGGTGCAGGTAACGTCACCAAACTGGCAAACCAGGTCATTGTGGCGCTGAATATTGCCGCGATGTCAGAAGCGTTAACGCTGGCAACCAAGGCGGGCGTTAACCCGGATCTGGTTTATCAGGCAATTCGCGGTGGACTGGCGGGCAGTACCGTTCTTGACGCCAAAGCGCCTATGGTCATGGACAGAAACTTCAAGCCAGGCTTCCGTATTGATCTGCATATTAAGGATCTGGCAAATGCGCTGGATACCTCCCACGGCGTTGGTGCGCAATTGCCGCTAACTGCTGCGGTTATGGAGATGATGCAGGCACTACGTGCCGATGGTTTGGGAACGGCGGATCATAGCGCCCTGGCGTGCTACTACGAAAAACTGGCGAAAGTCGAAGTTACTCGTTAATGACGTCGCGCCCGGATGGCGTATTGCAATCCGGGCCTGGAATCCAGGCCGAATAAGAGAAACGCCCTCCGGCGTCATGTGGTAACAGGCACAGGTATGAAAATCGTAATCGCCCCAGACTCTTATAAAGAAAGTTTATCTGCCAGCGAGGTTGCGCAGGCGATAGAAAAAGGATTTCGGGAAATTTTTCCTGATGCACAGTACGTTTCTGTTCCGGTTGCTGATGGCGGCGAAGGAACGGTGGAAGCGATGATTGCAGCTACCCAGGGTTCCGAACGTCACGCCTGGGTTACAGGG
This sequence comes from Escherichia sp. TW14182, assembly GCF_000208525.1. NCBI lineage: Bacteria > Pseudomonadati > Pseudomonadota > Gammaproteobacteria > Enterobacterales > Enterobacteriaceae > Escherichia > Escherichia sp. TW14182. The sequence goes on along the minus strand of NZ_AEJZ01000246.1, from coordinate 4,847 downwards.
CCACTGGGCGAGAAGGTGAATGCCAGTTGGGGGATCTCTGGCGATGGTAAAACCGCGTTTATTGAAATGGCGGCGGCCAGTGGGCTGGCGTTAGTACCGTCGGAAAAGCGTGATCCGTTGGTGACGACTTCTCGCGGCACGGGAGAGTTAATTTTGCAGGCGCTGGAGAGTGGCGCGACCAGTATTATTATTGGCATCGGCGGCAGTGCCACCAACGACGGCGGTGCGGGGATGATGCAGGCGCTGGGGGCGAAGTTAAGCGATGTCAACGGTAATGAAATCGGTTTTGGCGGCGGCAGTCTTAATACCCTGAATGATATTGATATCTCCGGCCTCGATCCGCGTTTAAAAGATTGCGCTATTCGCGTCGCCTGCGATGTCACTAATCCACTGGTGGGCGATAACGGTGCTTCGCGTATTTTTGGCCCGCAAAAAGGGGCTAATGAAGCCACGATTATCGAGCTGGACAAGAATCTCTCTCACTATGCTGATGTCATCAAAAAATCGCTGCATGTTGATGTGAAATACGTCCCCGGTGCAGGGGCTGCAGGCGGTATGGGGGCGGCGCTAATGGCGTTTCTTGGCGCAGAGCTAAAGAGCGGCATTGAGATTGTGACGACGGCGCTCAATCTGGAAGAACATATTTATGATTGCTCGTTGGTGATCACCGGAGAAGGCCGCATTGATAGCCAGAGCATTCACGGTAAAGTGCCGATTGGCGTAGCGAACGTCGCGAAGAAATACAATAAACCGGTAATTGGTATTGCGGGTAGTCTGACGAAGGATGTCGGCGTTGTGCATCAGCATGGCATCGATGCTGTATTCAGCGTGTTGAACAGTATTGTTACGCTGAATGAAGCTTTCAGTGGGGCTTATGACAATATTTACCGTGCTTCACGCAATATCGCCGCGACGCTGGCGATTGGAATGCGTAACGCGGGGTGACAAGGGCGCGCAAACCCTCTATACTTCGCGCCGAAGCTGACCAGACAGTCGCCGCTTCGTCGTCGTCCTCTTCGGGGGAGACGGGCGGAGGGGAGGAAAGTCCGGGCTCCATAGGGCAGGGTGCCAGGTAACGCCTGGGGGGGAAACCCACGACCAGTGCAACAGAGAGCAAACCGCCGATGGCTCACGCAAGTGGGATCAGGTAAGGGTGAAAGGGTGCGGTAAGAGCGCACCGCGCGGCTGGTAACAGTCCGTGGCACGGTAAACTCCACCCGGAGCAAGGCCAAATAGGGGTTCATAAGGTACGGCCCGTACTGAACCCGGGTAGGCTGCTTGAGCCAGTGAGCGATTGCTGGCCTAGATGAATGACTGTCCACGACAGAACCCGGCTTATCGGTCAGTTTCACCTTCTTCTAAAACAATACGTTGGTGTGTCCCAGGCGCCCAGAAGTAAAATGGGATACATAATGGGATACACCAACGGTTGCAGCATCCCTTATACACTCCGCCGTAATGGCATTTACTATGTCTACTTTCGCTTTACTGAATGTCGTTTTTTCCGCTGTTCTTTGGGTACTGATAGCCCTCGTCGCTGTAGGTTTATAATTTCTCGCCTTACCCCGTACATATCACTATTCAGACTCGGTAGAATAGGGCGTGCACAATTTCTCACTATCATTAAGACGATGAAAAAACTAACCACGCAGGACATCGATTTATTCGTAGCGGATATGAACGCAGAGGTTTTGCAGTATGTGGAGACTATTCCTGGCGAAGCACGTGTTGAGCGGTTGAATAATAAAGAGCCTACGCCGATAGAGTTTAGAGAGGGGTTTAACTTACTTTTTCAGCAACATTATCAGAATGCACTTTACTGCGGTAAGGAATCACTAGTGGAAAATTACTTCATGCGTGCATTGTCATCTGCATTTGATATTCAGGGGATGGAAGAAGAGATTGCATCAGCCGCTGCAAATTATACGGTGCTTCTGCTTCAGTCTCTAGATGCACACTCTGCATTTTGGCGGAAGGATATTTCCCGATACAGCCAGATTGTAGCGAGTATAAAGCAAAATGTTACAGCCTCCAGTGCTGTACAGAGTGCCGTTTCTGAAGGTAGCAATCAGTGTATACTTACCTTAGCTGATGCTTGGGAAAGGTTTGTAAAATACAAGTCAGACTGGACTCTGAAGGTCCGTCAGGAAAATGAAAAGTATTACGAAGTCATTGAAACTGTTTTGGGTGCTGATACTATTGTAAATACTATTACCCGTCGTGATATTAAAAACTTACTCGAGATGGTTGCGGGGCTTCCCCAACGGAACAAAAAACCATACAACAGGATGACGATTCAGGAGTGTCTTGACGCGGATGATATACCTGAAGAAGATCTGGTGTCTTCAAGAACAGTTAACGGCTATTTAAAGCTGTGTCAGGGATTATTTGCTTATTTGGTCAAAGAAGAAGATATTCTTGAATCATCTCCCACTAATGGTGTTAAATTTGAGGCGAAAAGCCACAGCTATGGTATTTATCACCTTACTGAGATGCGAAAGCTGGTGAGTCATTTTGCAATGCTTGAAGATTGGAAAAAGTGGGTATTTTTATTGTTGGCATATACAGGTGCTCGTCGCTCTGAAATCACCGCTTTAAAAGTTTCAGATATCCGTCTGGATGCTGATAGCCAGCGACACTACATTATGATCCAAGACAGTAAAACTGATGCTGGAATACGACAGGTTCCTCTTTCGCTTCGCTTGATAAACATGAATTTCTTAGATTATCTCAAAGATAAGGATCCAGATGCAAAGCTTTTTCCTCAAGTTACTAATAAAACACAACTGACACGTATTTTTCACAGCATACGTGAAGAGTTGGGTATTCCTTACTTAGATGATTTTAAGCGTCGTCGAATCATCCACAGTTTGCGCCATACATTCATCACTGAAGCAGCGAAAACAAATACTTTACCACTTGTACAACGGACTGTCGGACACGAAATATCTCGCACTGGTCAAACACAAGTATATATACATGAGTTTAACGTTGCAGCTTTGCTTCCGGTCATAGACGGTATCGATTGGCTTAAATGAGAAATGTTACATGTATGCCATTTTGTGCTTTATCTTAACACCACCAGCGTTTTCATCGCCTTTCTCAGAAAAACGTAAGACGCTGATCAGCACCCTGAAGACCACAAGTTTGTCCTTGCCAATTTCCGGGAGCAGTTTTCTTCATCACCTGACGTAAACTCAGATCCCAGTTACAGCCTTCAGGCCTGTCGCAGTTAATGGATATTCCTTTATCAACGATCTATAGAAACTTGTCTGCATTTGCTGATTTTGGTTGATTTCATCGTTGACTGTTTAGGTGTCTGTAGGTTGTATCTTTTGGCTGCTGGATGCGCTAGCTATTGTCCAATCTGCAACCAGCCTTTCAACACCGCTAACTGATACACCAAACCATGTTAACGCCCATCCAAAAATCAAAAACTTGTAGATGCAACCCGAAAAGCACCGATGGATAAAAAAATGCTTGCATATTGATATGATTAATGATAATGTGACGCTGGGAGTTTGTTTTTTGTTTGATTTTCTTGGTTTTGAGCTTATTCTGAAGGGCTGTGATGTTTTTTGCAATATAATCTTAGAACATCAGATTAGCAGCTTTTACGTAAGTGTCAACTTATATAGTTACGTACATGTGAGGGCAATTTTATGTAAATAATCAAAAGAAGGACATTGTTAGGGTTAACAACCCAACTGTCAGTACAACAACTATCTAATTTGCTCTGACAATTCACGTCAGACCCTCAAAAATCGATGTCGATTACGTTTCAATACGCAATCCAGATCATCATGCCACCTATTTTGTAGATTTACAGTCTCAAGACAAGTTAACCAGTGCGTGATTTTAATCGCTGCATTGATTACGACTGATGTTGGCATTTTTGAGCCCGATACTTTTTTTATTCATTAGGCAAAACGGGTCATGTTCAGATTATTCACAGAAATCATTGAACCCGGTTTGCCACAAAAAAGGAGAAATTAAAATGAATTCTAATGAATTTAAACAAAATTATTACTACAAACTTCTGGAGAGCACTGCTGACCACGAAGTGTTTTTTGGCCCTGATGGACACTCTGGGCTGTGTAAAATTTGCCGTTCTGAATTTAAGCCAGAGCTTTCCACAGAGTACTTACTGGAGACAAATGGAGATTTAGCCAAAGCAACTAGCGTTAAATGGTGGGAGTGGTTGGAAGATTTCAAGCCTGATGGGGGATTACCTAAACGTCGTTATTTAATGGATCCTGCTGCAAATGTTTACGACATTGAGCAACGCGTTTACATCAAGCCAGAGCAGTACTCCTCATCAGGGAATAAACATCCGATCAAGTATTGGCACGTCAAATTGCCGCGACCAGGAAAAAAAGATTTACCCATTACCAGGGGGCGATTAATTGCCTACCGTTACTTTGCATGGTGTGGCTACCTGGTTAAGAGGCAGTTCGATTACGCGCGTCAAGTGCTTGCTACACAAATGGTTAAAGACAGGAACCTATGGAATGACTTCAAGAATTGGGTGTCAGGCCGCGCTTTAGAAGCAGATGGGAAGGTTAAACTACAACCAACAGGTTTCTACGACCCTAATTTAAATGCTGTTATAGATCGTAATCCTGATGGTCGGGTACGTAAAAGAAAGATGGGACCATCACACAACCCGTCAGTCTGGATGTCTCCTCTTGAGGTTGATCACATTGATCGTAATGGTCTGAATGACACGCCTCGTAACATCCGGTGGGCAGATCGTGCTATGAACATGGCTAATCGCAACAGCACTGCAGGGAGAGCTCACTAATGATCGATTACGATTACACGAGCAACCGTCCGTCTCCTGTTGT
>NZ_AEJZ01000247.1:0-13052 GCF_000208525.1 Escherichia sp. TW14182 | reverse complement strand
TAAGACGCGTCAGCGTCGCATCAGGCATTGGGTCTTAACCCTGCTCCCCCATCATCTCCCGCACCAGCTCCACGCAGCGCAGGAAACGGCTGTCGTAATCGTCCTCTTCAACCCGCACAAATTCGATATTGTTCTCTTCCAGCATCTCCACCAGCAGATTCTGGAACTCTTTACGATCCACCGAACTACCGAGGCTGCGTAAACCATCCGCCACCCACGGCGTGTTGTTCTCCAGCAGGATCACCAGATCGAAACGGTATTCATCAATCAGCGCCTGCACGAACGGATGCTCACGCCCTTCGTACTTTTTGCAGAACGCTTGGGTGGTCACGAAATCGGTGTCGATAAACGCCACTTTATTGGCATATTTAACTGCAAAATCAATATATTGTGCGTGACCCAGCGCGATTTTATCGTAGTCGGAATACTGCAACGCGATCTCATCGCCACCGAGGTGCGAAAAGACATAATCACGACCAAACTCCCACGCACTGGTGGTGTTGAAGATATTGGCGAGTTTGTTTACCAGGGTAGATTTACCGCTCGACTCGCCGCCGAGGATCGCCACGGTGCGCACAAAGAACGGTTTCACTTCGGTGGGAATATATTCCCAGTAGCGGAACGGGTTTTCGCGGATCTGCGCTCCGCTGATACTCATAAAAGTGCGTTTCGGATCGACAAGCACCGTTTCGATCCCCAGATGCTCCAGGTACTGTGGTGCGTCGGTCTCTTCCGAGGTGTAGATCAGATCCGGCTGAATGCCTTTTTCAGCCATAAACTTTTTGATGCCGTTGCTCCACACATCCCAACCGTGCGGATACGGCTCCATGCCCTCTTCGTTGAAGGCATGAATGCGGATATTTTTCTGATATTTAAAGGTTTGCAATAACCAGCGCAGACGATCCGGCACCGTTGGCTGCTGCGACATGGCGCTGTCTTCAAATAACGCGCGGTCGCGAGTATCGTCAAAGCCCATAATGATATGCAGCTCGTCAACCTGGCTACAGGCGCGCTGGATAAGGTAGATATGTCCGGTATGCAGCGGGTAGAACTTACCGAATACCACACCAATGGTTTTCTTCTGTCGGGGAAACTCAAGCCCCAAAAAACGGTGCAACGCCTCCAGCTTTTGTGCGCTGGGGCTTTTGATTTTGGCATTCAGTAACTGGCTTAAATACCCTTTGGTCATACCGCTGGCATCAGCAACCTGCTGTAACGTGCAGCCTTGTTGCTTAATAGCGGTTTTCAGGTAATCAAATGACGACATATCTCCCTCCGTATCTCTCATTATAAGTCGTCGAACACGCTAAGCGCGTCGGAGAGTTTCTTAACGCCAAAAATCTGCATCCCTTCCGGCGCTTTTTTCGGCACGTTGGCTGCCGGAACAATCGCCCGGCGAAAACCGTGTTTCGCCGCTTCAGAGATTCGTTCCTGACCGCTGGGCACCGGGCGGATCTCCCCTGCCAGCCCCACTTCGCCAAACACCACCAGATCCTGCGGCAGCGGCCTGTCGCGCAGGCTGGAAACCATCGCCAGCAGTAACGCTAAATCGGCACTGGTTTCGGTCACCTTCACACCGCCGACCACGTTAACAAAGACATCCTGATCGGCCATTTGCAGACCGCCGTGACGGTGCAGCACCGCCAGCAGGATCGCCAGACGGTTTTGTTCCAGCCCGACCGCCACGCGGCGCGGATTCGCCATCATCGAATGATCGACCAGCGCCTGAATCTCCACCAGCAGCGGGCGCGTCCCTTCCCATACCACCATCACTGAACTGCCAGAGGTCACTTCATCGCCACGGCTTAAGAAGATTGCCGAAGGATTGCTGACTTCACGCAGCCCCTGTTCGGTCATCGCAAAGACGCCCAGCTCATTCACCGCGCCGAAGCGGTTTTTATGGCTGCGTAAGGTGCGAAAACGGGAGTCGGCATCGCCATCCAAAAGCACCGAACAGTCGATACAGTGTTCCAGCACTTTCGGGCCAGCCAGCGAGCCATCTTTGGTTACGTGCCCAACCATGACAATCGCCACGCCGCGCGTTTTGGCGAAGCGCGTCAGATAAGCCGCCGTTTCACGCACCTGCGCCACGCTGCCAGGCGATGACTGAACATCCGCCATATGCATCACCTGGATCGAGTCAATTACCATCAGCTTCGGTTGCTCTTCTTCGGCAATCAGGCAGATCTGCTCGATGCTGGTTTCCGACAACATATTGAGATTGTCAGTCGGCAGGCCGAGACGATGAGCGCGCATTGCCACCTGTTGCAGCGACTCTTCGCCAGTGACATACAGCGTTTTCATCTGCTGCGCCAGTTTGCACAGCGTTTGCAGCAGCAGCGTGGATTTACCGGCACCAGGGTTACCGCCAATCAGAATGGCGCTTCCCGGCACCACCCCGCCGCCTAATACGCGGTCGAACTCTTTAAATCCGGTAGAAAAACGCGGCAATTCCTCAAGGCTGATATCGGAGAGTTTCTGGACTTTCGCCACTCCGGCGCTACCGGCATAGCCACTGAGACGCTCGTTACGCGCCACCGTTGGCGACGCAGCAAGACGCACCTCGGTGATGGTGTTCCAGGCATGACAGGCGCTGCACTGCCCTTGCCAGCGCGGATAATCTGCCCCGCATTCATTACAAACAAAGGCGCGTTTTGGAGCTTTTGCCACGGTGTACCTCGTTAATGCTGTGCCGCCCGCAGGATGACGGGCGTGCAATTACTTCTGATTCAGGCTGCCGGAGAGGATGCAGAACACCCCCATCAGGTCAGCGTGACGGATGGTGACTTCCGTCTTTTCATTCACTTTTGGCTTGGCATGGTAGGCAATCCCCAGCCCTGCCGCTTTGATCATCGGCAGGTCGTTGGCACCATCGCCAATCGCCACGGTCTGCGCCAGCGGGATTTCATACTCCTGTGCCAGTCGGGTCAGGGTATTAGCTTTGTACTGCGCGTCTACGATGTCGCCGATCACATTGCCGGTAAATTTACCGTCCATGATCTCCAGTTCATTAGCTACCACGGCGGTCAGGCGCAGCTTGTCGCGCAGGTATTCGGCAAAGAAGGTGAAGCCGCCGGAGGCAATCGCCACTTTCCAGCCCAGCGTTTCCAGTTTGAGTACCAGCTGCGTTAAGCCTGGCATCAACGGCAGATTTTCACGTACCTGAAGCAAAATGTTCGCGTCAGCGCCTTTCAGCGTCGCCACGCGACTGCGCAGGCTGGCGGTAAAATCAAGTTCTCCACGCATCGCCCGTTCTGTCACTTCCGCCACCATCTCGCCCGTTCCGGCCAGTTTGGCAATTTCATCAATACATTCAATCTGGATGGCGGTGGAATCCATGTCCATCACCAGCAAACCCGGCGTGCGCAGGTGCGGGATTTTCCCCAGCGGCGCGACATCCAGCTGCGCTTCGTGGGCCAGGCGTGTAGCCCGTGCGGTGAGTGAACCTGCCAGACGAATCACCTGATAATCTTCCACGCACCAGGCGGCAACAATCACCATCGCCGCACCCAGTTTGCTCTGGTATTGGGTCAGACGTTGTTTATCCAGCCCACGACCATACAGCAGCCAGCCGCTACGACCTGCGTGGTAATCCAGTGGCATCACTTCATCACCACTTAATGAAAGAGGCAGACCCGGCCATAAAGAGACATCTTCAGGCAGGTCGCACCAGGTAATGTTAGGCATTAAGGCTCCTGTAAAATCGTTCGAAGCAGGGAAAATAACGCATGAGGCTACCTTGTATCCATTGCTTCTGGCAACATTAAGTCTCAAATTTTCAAAGGGTGGAAGATGGCTCGCACAAAACTGAAATTCCGGCTGCATCGGGCAGTGATTGTCCTGTTCTGCCTCGCCTTGTTAGTGGCGCTGATGCAGGGGGCGTCATGGTTTAGTCAAAACCACCAGCGACAGCGTAATCCACAGCTGGAAGAACTGGCCCGCACCCTGGCGCGTCAGGTGACGCTGAACGTTGCACCGCTGATGCGTACCGACTCACCGGATGAAAAACGCATTCAGGCGATCCTCGATCAGTTAACGGATGAAAGCCGCATCCTCGACGCGGGTGTGTATGACGAACAAGGCGATCTTATCGCACGTTCTGGCGAAAGCGTCGAAGTGCGCGACCGGCTGGCGCTCGACGGTAAAAAAGCAGGCGGCTATTTTAACCAGCAGATTGTCGAGCCAATTGCGGGTAAAAACGGCCCGCTCGGCTATCTGCGCCTGACACTCGACACCCATACGCTCGCCACCGAAGCCCAACAGGTGGATAACACCACTAACATTTTACGCCTGATGTTGCTGCTCTCACTGGCAATCGGCGTAGTGCTGACCCGCACGTTGTTGCAGGGTAAGCGCACCCGCTGGCAGCAATCTCCCTTCCTGTTAACCGCCAGCAAACCGGTGCCGGAAGAGGAAGAAGGCGAGAAAAAAGAGTGACCCATTACTACAAGAAAGGAAATCGTTATGTCCACATTACGCCTGCTCATCTCTGACTCTTACGACCCGTGGTTTAACCTGGCGGTGGAGGAATGTATTTTTCGCCAGATGCCCGCCACGCAGCGCGTTCTGTTTCTCTGGCGCAATGCCGACACCGTGGTGATTGGTCGTGCACAGAACCCGTGGAAAGAGTGTAATACCCGGCGGATGGAAGAAGATAACGTCCGACTGGCGCGGCGCAGTAGCGGTGGCGGCGCGGTGTTCCACGATCTCGGCAATACCTGTTTTACCTTTATGGCTGGCAAGCCGGAGTACGATAAAACCATCTCCACATCAATTGTGCTCAATGCGCTGAACGCGCTCGGCGTCAGCGCCGAAGCGTCTGGACGTAACGATCTGGTGGTGAAAACCGCCGAAGGCGACCGCAAAGTCTCAGGCTCGGCCTATCGCGAAACCAAAGATCGTGGCTTCCACCACGGCACCTTGCTGCTTAATGCCGACCTTAGCCGCCTGGCAAACTATCTCAATCCGGATAAAAAGAAACTGGCGGCGAAAGGCATTACCTCAGTGCGTTCCCGCGTGACCAACCTCACCGAGCTGCTGCCGGGGATCACCCATGAGCAGGTTTGCGAGGCCATAACCGAGGCCTTTTTCGCCCATTATGGCGAGCGCGTGGAAGCGGAAATCATCTCCCCGGACAAAACGCCAGACTTGCCGAACTTCGCCGAAACCTTTGCCCGTCAGAGTAGCTGGGAGTGGAACTTCGGTCAGGCTCCGGCGTTCTCGCATCTGCTGGATGAACGCTTTACCTGGGGCGGCGTAGAACTGCATTTCGACGTTGAAAAAGGCCATATCACCCGCGCCCAGGTGTTTACCGACAGCCTCAACCCCGCGCCGCTGGAAGCCCTCGCCGGGCGACTGCAAGGCTGCCTGTACCGCGCGGATATGCTGCAACAAGAGTGCGAAGCTCTGTTGGTCGACTTCCCTGAACAGGAAAAAGAGCTACGGGAATTGTCAGCGTGGATGGCTGGGGCTGTGCGGTAACTTGCTGAGTAAAATACCAAAGGAAGCGAATATGAACGATATGGAAAAGCAGAAACGGGAGATTATCAACTTAATGTTCAGCCAGCGTATTTCCTGGCTAGCCGCTGTGCGTATCATGCATAAATTATCGCTTGCTGAATTAAGTAAAATGTTAGGTATCTCGATTAACTCTCTAAAACGGATAGAAAAGACGGAGCGGCTTAGCTCAAACATCAAAAACAAAATGGCAGGAATTTATGGTTGTCCACCAGAGTTGCTGATATGCCCTTCATGGATGACGGCTGAACATACATGAATAGATACTTGAATGGATTTTATTTTCTATCCACATGAAAAATAATAGTAAATCTATAAATCAGTCGCTATTAATGAATAGATACTAAAAAGCCGGAGCAGTCTCCCGCTCCGGCTTAACACGACAATCGCCTTTCAGCGAAAAACAATTACTCTTTATCGCCCAGCAGAACGGATTCCAGTGCGATTTTGATCATGTCGTTAAAGGTGGTCTGACGCTCTTCAGCAGTGGTCTGCTCGTGAGTGCGGATGTGGTCAGACACGGTGCAAATAGCCAGGGCTTTCGCGCCAAATTCTGCTGCTACGCCGTAGATACCAGCCGCTTCCATTTCTACGCCAAGGATGCCGTATTTTTCCATCACGTCGAACATTTCGCCGTCCGGAGAGTAGAACAGGTCAGCGGAGAACAGGTTACCAACGCGCGCATCCACGCCCAGAGCTTTAGCCGCGTCTACCGCGTTACGCACCATGTCAAAGTCAGCGATAGCGGCAAAGTCATGGTCTTTAAAACGGATGCGGTTAACTTTGGAATCGGTGCAGGCACCCATACCGATAACGACGTCGCGCAGTTTTACGTGTGGCAGAACAGCGCCACAGGAGCCTACGCGGATAATTTTCTTCACGCCGAAATCGGTGATCAGTTCTTTGGTGTAGATGGAGCAGGACGGGATACCCATACCGTGACCCATTACGGAAATTTTGCGGCCTTTGTAAGTACCGGTGAAGCCCAGCATACCGCGAACGTTGTTCACTTCACGGGCATCTTCAAGGAAAGTTTCAGCAATATACTTCGCACGCAGCGGGTCGCCTGGCATCAAAACTACGTCAGCGAAATCGCCCATTTCTGCATTAATGTGTGGGGTAGCCATTGTTTTATCCTTATCAACATGTTTTCACCCTCTCCCTGTGGGAGAGGGCCGGGGTGAGGGCATCAAGCCGCACCCATTATCAGAACATGGCTTTGCCATATTCCATATCAGAAGTACCAAAATATTTTGCCAGAGTCTGGCCGATATCCGCGAAGGTTTCACGGTGACCCAATGAACCCGGTTTTACTTTCGGGCCGTAAACCAGTACCGGAATGTGTTCACGCGTGTGGTCAGTACCGGTCCAAGTCGGATCACAACCGTGGTCAGCAGTGAGGATCAGGATGTCGTCATCGCGCAGCAAAGACATCAGCTCCGGCAGACGGCGGTCGAACAGTTCCAGACCCGCAGCATAACCTGCGACGTCGCGACGGTGACCCCAGGAAGAGTCGAAGTCAACAAAGTTAGTGAAGACGATGGTGTTATCACCCGCTTCTTTCATCTCTTTGATGGTGGCGTCAAACAGCGCGTCCAGGCCGGTCGCTTTCACTTTCTTGGTGATACCGCAGTTGGCGTAGATGTCTGCAATTTTACCGACAGAAACCACCTGACCGTGTTTTTCATCAACCAGTTTCTGCAGCACGGTTGGTGCTGGCGGCTCAACAGCCAGATCGTGACGGTTGCCGGTACGCTGGAAGTTACCGGCTTTGTCGCCGATAAACGGACGGGCGATAACGCGACCGATGTTGTAGCCGCCGTTGGTCAGCTCTTCACGGGCGATTTCGCACAGTTCGTAAAGTTTATCCAGGCCAAAGGTTTCTTCATGGCAGGCAATCTGGAACACGGAGTCAGCGGAGGTATAGAAAATCGGCTTGCCGGTTTTCATGTGCTCTTCGCCCAGTTGATCCAGGATGACCGTACCGGAAGAGTGGCAGTTACCCAGGTAACCCGGCAGATTAGCGCGTTCGACCAGTTTATCCAGCAGTTCTTGCGGGAAGCTGTTTTCATGATCGGAGAAGTATCCCCACTCAAACAGAACCGGTACACCGGCGATTTCCCAGTGACCAGACGGGGTATCTTTACCGGATGACATTTCGTGCGCCCATGCGTACGCGCCGATAACTTCAGCGTTGCCGTCCATTCCTGCCGGAATGAAACCGGTAGAACCTTCGTGTGCTTTCGCCAGCCCCAGACGGGTCAGATTTGGCAGATTCAGTGGCCCTTTACGACCATTATCAGCTTCGCCTTTAGCACAAGCTTCTGCGATATGACCCAGGGTGTCAGCCCCGACGTCACCAAAGCGTTCTGCATCTTCTGTAGCGCCGATGCCGAATGAGTCCAGCACCATAATAAATGCACGTTTCATATGTTCTCCGTACTCAGTGCTTCAAATTTAAATGATCAGATCAGTATACAATTATTCACTGATACGACGATAGACGGTTGGTGTGCTTTCTGGTGCTTTATCGGCAAGTTTAATTGCCGCTTTCACCGCTTTCGCCGCTTCCTGCCAGCTGTTTTCGTCTTTCGCGTGGACAACTGCCAGCGGACGCTGACCGTCTACCTGGTCGCCCAGACGCGCCATATCAGTAAAGCCGACGCTGTAATCGATGGTGTCAGATGCCTGACGGCGACCGCCGCCCATTGCAACCACTGCCATCCCCAGCGCGCGGGTATCCATTTCACTGACAAAACCTTCGGTATCAGCATAGACTGCTTTCGTCAGCATCGCTGTCGGCAGATACTTCGCGTAGTTCTCAACGAAGTCGGTTGGGCCTTTTTGTGCCGCCACCATACGACCAAAGACTTCTGCCGCTTTACCGTTGTCCAGCACCGCCTGCAATTTCGCGCGCGCTTCAGCGTCATCTTTCGCCAGTTTGCCGGAGATAAGCATCTCCACGCACAGTGCCATTGTGACATCAAACAGACGCGGGTTACGGTATTCACCAGTCAGGAACTGCACCGCTTCACGCACTTCAACCGCGTTACCGGCACTGGAGGCCAACACCTGATTCATGTCGGTGAGCAGCGCAGTGGTGCGCACGCCAGCGCCATTTGCCACGCCAACAATCGCTTCGGCAAGGGCTTCAGAGAGTTCGTAGGTCGGCATAAACGCGCCGCTACCGACTTTCACGTCCATCACCAACGCATCCAGCCCTTCCGCCAGTTTCTTAGCCAGAATAGAGGCAGTGATCAGCGGGATGGAGTCCACGGTTGCGGTGATATCACGGGTTGCGTAGAAACGTTTATCCGCCGGAGCCAGTGAGCTGGTCTGGCCGATAATCGCCACGCCGACGTCTTTAATAATTTCGCGGAAACGGTTGTCATCCGGGAAGATATCGAAACCAGGGATTGATTCCAGTTTGTCGAGCGTACCGCCAGTATGACCGAGGCCGCGACCGGAGATCATTGGAATGTAACCACCGCAGGCAGCGACCATTGGCCCTAACATCAGCGAAGTCACATCGCCGACGCCGCCGGTGGAGTGTTTATCAACAATCGGGCCATTCAGATGCAGGCTTTTCCAGTCGAGAACGGTTCCTGAATCTCGCATCGCCATCGTCAGCGAGACACGCTCCGGCATTGTCATATCGTGGAAGAAAATGGTCATCGCGAGGGCGGCAATTTGCCCTTCGGAGATAGTATTGTCGCGAATGCCGTTGATAAAGAAACGAATTTCTTCATCGCTCAGCGCATGACCATCACGTTTTTTACGAATAATTTCTTGTGCGAGAAACAAGGTAACCTCCCGTGGAATAAGTTTGAAGGCGTTGTTGCCAGATGGCGGATGTTGTTATTGCCTGATGCTGACCGCTTCTTATCATGCCTACACGGCACTCGCCCCGTAGGCCGGATAAGGCGTTCGCGCCGCATCCGGCATCACTGCTGACAGCCTGATGCAACGCTGATGCGTCTTATCAGGCCTACAGGGGCACCCGACCCGTAGCATCCGGCATCCGCCCTCTGGCAAAAGGCAGCTTAGTAGCTGCTGGCGCTCTTACCGTCGCCGTGGCCCAGAGCTTTCAGCAGGCTTGCCAGCAGGCTGGAAGCGCCAAAGCGATAGTGGCGTGCATCTGCCCAGTCAGCACCGAACAGTTCATCTGCAATCGCGAGATATTTCTGAGCATCTTCCGCAGTACGCACGCCACCCGCCGGTTTGAAACCAACGGTTTTTTCTACGCCCATGTCGCGGATGACTTCCATCATGATGCGCGCGCTTTCAGGCGTCGCATTCACCGCGACTTTACCGGTAGAGGTTTTGATAAAGTCAGCGCCCGCTTTGATGGAGATTTCAGATGCTTTGCGGATCAGGGCTTCGTCTTTCAGTTCACCGGTTTCGATGATCACTTTCAGCAGCACATTCGCCGCTGCACAAGCCTCTTTACAGGCTTTCACCAGGTCAAAACCAACCTGCTCGTTACCCGCCATCAGCGCACGGTACGGGAACACCACGTCAACTTCATCGGCACCGTAGGCGATTGCCGCACGGGTTTCTGCCAGTGCGATGTCAATGTCATCGTTACCGTGTGGGAAGTTAGTTACCGTAGCAATACGGATTTCCGGGGTGCCCTGCTCTTTCAGAGTCTTGCGAGCAATCGGGATAAAGCGAGGATAGATACAGATAGCGGCGGTATTGCCGACCGGAGTTTTAGCCTGATGACACAGGGCGATCACTTTCTCGTCAGTGTCGTCGTCATTCAGAGTGGTCAGGTCCATCAATTTCAGTGCACGCAGGCTGCTTGCTTTCAGATCAGTCATTTCATTCTCCTGGCTTGTCGCCAATAAAATTCACCTTGCGAGTTTGTTAGTATTCTAACATCGACTCCGCAACACACTTCGATATACATCACAATTAAGAAAATCTACTTACAAATTTGCATTATGGTAATGCGATCTGGATCAAATAATTCACTTTCAAATGAATGCGCCAGTGGTGGCAAACGCATCAGGATCAAAGTGAACATCACGAAACCTCTTACAATGGCGCATCACCTTCGGCATAAAAGGAAAAGAAGATGCCCACTTCTCATGAAATGGCACTGCAACAACGTTGCCAGCAAATTGTCACCAGTCCGGTACTTAGCCCGGAGCAGAAGCGCCATTTTCTGGCGCTGGAAGCAGAAAACAATCTGCCTTACCCACAGCTTCCTGCCGAAGCCCGCCGCGCGCTGGATGAAGGCGTAATCTGCGATATGTTTGAAGGTCATGCGCCGTACAAACCGCGCTATGTCTTACCCGATTACGCCCGTTTTCTGGCGAACGGTTCTGAATGGCTGGAGCTGGAAGGCGCGAAAGATCTTGATGATGCGCTCTCCCTGCTGACCATTCTTTATCACCATGTCCCGTCAGTCACATCAATGCCGGTCTACCTGGGGCAACTGGATGCGTTGTTGCAACCGTATGTTAAAATTCTAACACAAGACGAAATCGATATTCGAATAAAACGTTTCTGGCGTTATCTCGACAGAACCCTGCCAGACGCTTTTATGCATGCCAATATCGGCCCGTCCGATTCCCCCATCGCCCGTGCAATTTTACGCGCAGATGCTGAGCTGAAGCAGGTTTCTCCAAATCTGACCTTTATCTACGATCCTGAAATCACCCCTGATGATCTGCTGCTGGAAGTGGCAAAAAACATTTGTGAATGTAGCAAACCGCACATCGCCAACGGTCCGGTGCATGATAAAATTTTCACAAAAGGGGGCTACGGGATCGTGAGCTGTTACAACTCACTGCCGCTGGCTGGTGGTGGCAGCACGCTAGTACGCCTTAACCTGAAAGCCATTGCAGAGCGCAGTGAATCGCTGGATGACTTCTTTACGCGCACTCTACCGCACTACTGCCAGCAGCAGATCGCCATCATCGATGCGCGATGTGAATTTCTCTATCAACAATCACACTTCTTTGAGAATAGCTTCCTGGTCAAAGAAGGGTTGATTGATCCTGAACGTTTTGTGCCGATGTTTGGCATGTACGGGCTGGCGGAAGCGGTTAACTTGCTGTGCGAGAAAGAAGGGATTGCCGCGCGCTACGGTAAAGAAGCCGCCGCAAATGAAGTCGGTTATCGCATCAGCGTGCAACTGGCGGAGTTTGTCGCCAATACTCCCGTGAAATATGGCTGGCAAAAACGCGCCATGTTACACGCACAGTCGGGGATCAGTTCCGATATC
The DNA here is from genome assembly GCF_000208525.1 of Escherichia sp. TW14182. NCBI lineage: Bacteria > Pseudomonadati > Pseudomonadota > Gammaproteobacteria > Enterobacterales > Enterobacteriaceae > Escherichia > Escherichia sp. TW14182. Next base: position 1,300 of record NZ_AEJZ01000247.1, on the reverse strand, counting down.
GGCACCACGCCGGGGGCGCGATTGCCGTATGGCGATGAGCCAGATCCAATCACCCATCTGCAAACCGTCGCCCCGCATCATGCATATTATTACTCTGGGATCAGCGACATTCTGACGCTCGACGAAACCATCAAGCGTAATCCACAGGCGCTGGTACAGCTTTGCCTCGGTGCCTTTAAAGCCGGAATGCGTGAATTTACCGCCAATGTCAGCGGTAACGATCTGGTTCGCGTTACCGGTTATATGGTGCGTTTGTCGGATTTAGAAAAATATCGTGCCGAAGGTTCACGTACCAACACAACATGGCTGGGCGAAGAAGCTGCACGTAACACTCGTATTCTGGAACGCCAGCCGCGCGTGATAAGCCATGAACAGCAGATGCGCTTTAGTCAGTAAGATTATCCCCTTCTCCTGCGTTGACGGGCCAGGCAGTCGTCTGGCTCTGTTTTTACAAGGCTGCAATCTGCGCTGCAAAAACTGTCACAATCCGTGGACGATGGGACGCTGTAATAATTGCGCGGAATGCGTGCCACAGTGTCCGCATCAGGCGTTGCAGATTGTTGACAGCAAAGTGGTGTGGAACGTTGCAGTCTGCGAGCAGTGCGATACCTGCCTGAAGATGTGCCCGCAGAATGCCACGCCGATGGCGCAAACCATGAGCGTGGACGAGGTGCTTAGTCATATCCGCAAAGCGGTGTTGTTTATTGAAGGGATAACGGTGAGCGGTGGCGAAGCCACGACCCAACTGCCGTTTGTGGTGGCGCTGTTTACTGCTATCAAAAATGATCCACAATTGCGCCATCTCACCTGTCTGGTGGACAGCAACGGCATGTTGAGCGAAACCGGCTGGGAAAAATTGCTTCCGGTGTGCGACGGCGCAATGCTCGATCTCAAAGCGTGGGGGAGCGAATGTCATCAACAGTTAACCGGACGCGATAATCAACAGATTAAGCGCAGCATCAGTTTGCTTGCAGAGCGCGGCAAGCTGGCAGAACTGCGTTTACTGGTAATCCCCAATCAGGTGGATTATTTGCAACACATTGAAGAACTGGCGGCGTTTATCAAGGGACTTGGCGATGTTCCGGTACGCTTGAACGCGTTTCATGCCCACGGCGTATATGGCGAAGCGCAAAGCTGGGCGAGCGCCACACCGGAAGACGTTGAGCAGTTGGCTGGTGCGTTACGGGAGCGCGGGGTAAGTCGATTGATATTTCCGGCGCTGTATTTGTGACATGCCAGAGATGTCGCAAAACTCAACATCAAGCACAATCAGTCCCCTCGCCCCTCTGGGGAGAGGGTT
>NZ_AEJZ01000248.1:0-18166 GCF_000208525.1 Escherichia sp. TW14182 | reverse complement strand
GGGGAAAAGGTCAGCGCCGGTGCGGACAATGACCCTCACCCCGACCCTCGCCCTGGAAGGGCGAGGGGGAAAATCGAGCCTGCGTTAACAATTAAGCAGGTTTGTTAGGAACCGTAGGCCTGATAAGACGCGCAAGCGTCGCATCAGGCAACCAGCGCCGGATGCGGCGTGAATGCCTTATCCGGTCTACAAAAGAAATGCAGGAAATCTTTAAAAACTGCCCCTGACACTAAGACAGTTTTTAAAGGTTCCTTAGCGGACGCAGAAAATACGACAAGTCCGCAACAAGTGAACCCCGGCACGCACATCACTGTGCGTGGTAGTATCCACGGCGAAGTAAGCATAAAAAAGATGCTTAAGGGATCACGATGCAGAACAGCGCTTTGAAAGCCTGGTTGGACTCTTCTTACCTCTCTGGCGCAAACCAGAGCTGGATAGAACAGCTCTATGAAGACTTCTTAACCGATCCTGACTCGGTTGACGCTAACTGGCGTTCGACGTTCCAGCAGTTACCTGGTACGGGAGTCAAACCGGATCAATTCCACTCTCAAACGCGTGAATATTTCCGCCGCCTGGCGAAAGACGCTTCACGTTACTCTTCAACGATCTCCGACCCTGACACCAATGTGAAGCAGGTTAAAGTCCTGCAGCTCATTAACGCATACCGCTTCCGTGGTCACCAACATGCGAATCTCGATCCGCTGGGACTGTGGCAGCAAGATAAGGTGGCCGATCTGGATCCGTCTTTCCACGATCTGACCGAAGCAGACTTTCAGGAGACCTTCAACGTCGGTTCATTTGCCAGCGGCAAAGAGACCATGAAACTCGGCGAGCTGCTGGAAGCCCTGAAGCAAACCTACTGCGGCCCGATTGGCGCCGAGTATATGCACATTACCAGCACCGAAGAAAAACGCTGGATCCAACAGCGTATCGAGTCTGGTCGCGCGACGTTCAATAGCGAAGAGAAAAAACGCTTCTTAAGCGAACTGACCGCCGCTGAAGGCCTTGAACGTTACCTTGGCGCAAAATTCCCTGGCGCAAAACGCTTCTCGCTGGAAGGCGGCGACGCGTTAATCCCGATGCTTAAAGAGATGATCCGCCATGCTGGCAACAGCGGCACCCGTGAAGTGGTTCTTGGGATGGCGCACCGTGGTCGTCTGAACGTGCTGGTGAACGTGCTGGGTAAAAAACCGCAAGACTTATTCGACGAGTTTGCCGGTAAACATAAAGAACACCTCGGCACGGGTGACGTGAAATACCACATGGGCTTCTCGTCTGACTTCCAGACCGATGGCGGCCTGGTGCACCTGGCGCTGGCGTTTAACCCGTCTCACCTTGAGATTGTAAGCCCGGTAGTTATCGGTTCTGTTCGTGCCCGTCTGGACAGACTTGATGAGCCGAGCAGCAACAAAGTGCTGCCAATCACCATCCACGGTGACGCCGCAGTGACCGGGCAGGGCGTGGTTCAGGAAACCCTGAACATGTCGAAAGCGCGTGGCTATGAAGTTGGCGGTACGGTACGTATCGTTATCAACAACCAGGTTGGCTTCACCACCTCTAACCCGCTGGATGCCCGTTCTACGCCGTACTGTACGGATATCGGCAAGATGGTTCAGGCACCGATTTTCCACGTTAACGCGGACGATCCGGAAGCCGTTGCCTTTGTGACCCGTCTGGCGCTCGATTTCCGTAACACCTTTAAACGTGATGTCTTCATCGACCTGGTGTGCTACCGCCGTCACGGCCACAACGAAGCCGACGAGCCGAGTGCAACTCAGCCGCTGATGTATCAGAAAATCAAAAAACATCCAACGCCGCGCAAAATCTACGCTGACAAGCTGGAGCAGGAAAAAGTGGCAACGCTGGAAGATGCCACCGAAATGGTTAACCTGTACCGCGATGCGCTGGATGCGGGTGATTGCGTGGTGGCAGAGTGGCGTCCGATGAACATGCACTCCTTCACCTGGTCGCCGTACCTCAACCACGAATGGGACGAAGAGTACCCGAATAAAGTTGAGATGAAGCGCCTGCAGGAGTTGGCTAAACGCATCAGTACGGTGCCAGAAGCCATTGAAATGCAGTCTCGTGTTGCCAAGATTTATGGCGACCGTCAGGCAATGGCGGCTGGTGAAAAACTGTTCGACTGGGGCGGCGCGGAAAACCTCGCTTACGCCACACTGGTTGATGAAGGCATTCCGGTTCGCCTGTCGGGTGAAGACTCTGGTCGCGGTACGTTCTTCCACCGCCACGCGGTGATCCACAACCAGTCCAACGGTTCAACTTACACGCCACTGCAACATATCCATAATGGTCAGGGCGCGTTCCGCGTCTGGGACTCCGTACTGTCTGAAGAAGCAGTGCTGGCGTTTGAATACGGTTATGCCACCGCAGAACCACGCACTCTGACCATCTGGGAAGCGCAGTTCGGTGACTTCGCCAACGGTGCACAGGTGGTTATCGACCAGTTCATCTCCTCTGGCGAGCAGAAATGGGGTCGGATGTGTGGCCTGGTGATGCTACTGCCGCACGGTTACGAAGGGCAGGGGCCGGAGCACTCCTCCGCGCGTCTGGAACGTTATCTGCAACTTTGCGCTGAGCAAAACATGCAGGTGTGCGTACCGTCTACTCCGGCACAGGTTTACCACATGCTGCGTCGTCAGGCGCTGCGCGGGATGCGTCGTCCGCTGGTCGTGATGTCGCCGAAATCGCTGCTGCGCCATCCGCTGGCGGTCTCCAGCCTCGAAGAACTGGCGAACGGCACCTTCCTGCCAGCCATCGGTGAAATCGACGAGCTTGATCCGAAGGGCGTGAAGCGCGTAGTGATGTGTTCTGGTAAGGTTTATTACGACCTGTTGGAACAACGCCGTAAGAATAATCAACACGATGTCGCCATTGTGCGTATCGAGCAACTCTACCCGTTCCCGCATAAAGCGATGCAGGAAGTGTTGCAGCAGTTTGCTCACGTCAAGGATTTTGTCTGGTGCCAGGAAGAGCCGCTCAACCAGGGCGCATGGTACTGCAGCCAGCATCATTTCCGTGAAGTGATTCCGTTTGGGGCTTCTCTGCGTTATGCAGGCCGCCCGGCCTCCGCCTCTCCGGCGGTAGGGTATATGTCCGTTCACCAGAAACAGCAACAAGATCTGGTTAATGACGCGCTGAACGTCGAATAAATAAAGGATACATAATGAGTAGCGTAGATATTCTGGTCCCTGACCTGCCTGAATCCGTAGCCGATGCCACCGTCGCAACCTGGCATAAAAAACCCGGCGACGCAGTCGTACGTGATGAAGTGCTGGTAGAAATCGAAACTGACAAAGTGGTACTGGAAGTACCGGCATCAGCAGACGGCATTCTGGATGCGGTTCTGGAAGATGAAGGTACAACCGTAACGTCTCGTCAGATCCTTGGTCGCCTGCGTGAAGGCAACAGCGCCGGTAAAGAAACCAGTGCCAAATCTGAAGAGAAAGCGTCCACTCCGGCGCAACGCCAGCAGGCGTCTCTGGAAGAGCAAAACAACGATGCGTTAAGCCCGGCGATCCGTCGTCTGCTGGCTGAACACAACCTCGACGCCAGCGCGATTAAAGGCACTGGTGTCGGTGGTCGTCTGACCCGTGAAGATGTGGAAAAACATCTGGCGAAAGCCTCGGCGAAAGAGTCTGCACCGGCAGTTGCTGCTCCGGCGGCGCAACCGGCACTGGCTGCACGTAGCGAAAAACGTGTACCAATGACTCGCCTGCGTAAGCGTGTGGCAGAGCGTCTGCTGGAAGCGAAAAACTCCACCGCCATGCTGACCACGTTCAACGAAGTCAACATGAAGCCGATTATGGATCTGCGTAAGCAGTACGGTGAAGCGTTTGAAAAACGCCACGGCATCCGTCTGGGCTTTATGTCTTTCTACGTGAAAGCGGTGGTTGAAGCCCTGAAACGTTACCCGGAAGTGAATGCGTCTATCGATGGCGATGATGTGGTTTACCACAACTATTTCGACGTCAGCATGGCGGTTTCTACACCGCGCGGTCTGGTGACGCCGGTTCTGCGTGATGTCGATACCCTCGGCATGGCAGATATCGAGAAGAAAATCAAAGAGTTGGCTGTTAAAGGCCGTGACGGTAAGCTGACGGTTGAAGATCTGACCGGTGGTAACTTCACCATCACCAACGGTGGTGTGTTCGGTTCCCTGATGTCTACGCCTATCATCAACCCGCCGCAGAGCGCAATTCTGGGTATGCACGCTATCAAAGATCGTCCGATGGCCGTGAATGGTCAGGTTGAGATCCTGCCGATGATGTACCTGGCGCTGTCCTACGATCACCGTCTGATCGATGGTCGCGAATCCGTAGGCTTCCTGGTAACCATCAAAGAGTTGCTGGAAGATCCGACGCGTCTGCTGCTGGACGTGTAGTAGTTTAAGCCTCACCTGCACTGTAGACCGGATAAGGGATCGCCCTCTTCGGCAATGGAAGCCTGATGCGACGCTAACGCGTCTTATCAGGCCTACGGGTGACCGACAATGCCCGGTAGCGATACGTCATACTCGGTCTACGGTTTAAAAGATAACGATTACTAAAGGATGGACAGAACACATGAACTTACATGAATACCAGGCAAAACAACTTTTTGCCCGCTATGGCTTACCGGCGCCAGTGGGTTATGCCTGTACTACTCCGCGCGAAGCAGAAGAAGCCGCTTCAAAAATCGGTGCTGGTCCGTGGGTAGTGAAATGTCAGGTTCACGCTGGTGGCCGTGGTAAAGCGGGCGGTGTGAAAGTTGTAAACAGCAAAGAAGATATCCGTGCTTTTGCAGAAAACTGGCTGGGTAAACGTCTGGTAACGTATCAAACAGACGCCAATGGCCAACCGGTTAACCAGATTCTGGTTGAAGCAGCGACCGATATCGCTAAAGAGCTGTATCTCGGTGCTGTTGTTGACCGTAGTTCCCGTCGCGTGGTCTTTATGGCCTCCACCGAAGGCGGCGTGGAAATCGAAAAAGTGGCGGAAGAAACCCCGCACCTGATCCACAAAGTTGCGCTTGATCCGCTGACTGGCCCGATGCCGTATCAGGGACGCGAGCTGGCGTTCAAACTGGGTCTGGAAGGTAAACTGGTTCAGCAGTTCACCAAAATCTTCATGGGTCTGGCGACCATTTTCCTTGAGCGCGACCTGGCGCTTATCGAAATCAACCCGCTGGTTATTACCAAACAGGGCGATCTTGTCTGCCTCGACGGCAAACTGGGCGCTGACGGTAACGCACTGTTCCGCCAGCCTGATCTGCGCGAAATGCGCGACCAGTCGCAGGAAGATCCGCGTGAAGCGCAGGCTGCTCAGTGGGAACTGAACTATGTTGCGCTGGACGGTAACATCGGTTGTATGGTTAACGGCGCAGGTCTGGCGATGGGTACGATGGACATCGTTAAACTGCACGGCGGCGAACCGGCTAACTTCCTGGACGTTGGCGGCGGCGCAACCAAAGAACGCGTAACCGAAGCGTTCAAAATCATCCTCTCTGACGACAAAGTGAAAGCCGTTCTGGTTAACATCTTCGGCGGTATCGTTCGTTGCGACCTGATCGCTGACGGTATCATCGGCGCGGTAGCGGAAGTGGGTGTTAACGTACCGGTTGTGGTACGTCTGGAAGGTAACAACGCCGAACTCGGCGCGAAGAAACTGGCTGACAGCGGCCTGAATATTATTGCAGCAAAAGGTCTGACGGATGCAGCTCAGCAGGTTGTTGCCGCAGTGGAGGGGAAATAATGTCCATTTTAATTGATAAAAACACTAAGGTTATCTGCCAGGGCTTTACCGGTAGCCAGGGGACTTTCCACTCTGAACAGGCCATTGCATACGGCACTAAAATGGTTGGCGGCGTAACCCCAGGTAAAGGCGGCACTACCCACCTCGGCCTGCCGGTATTCAACACCGTGCGTGAAGCCGTTGCCGCCACTGGCGCTACCGCTTCTGTTATCTATGTACCAGCGCCGTTCTGCAAAGACTCCATTCTGGAAGCCATCGACGCAGGCATCAAACTGATTATCACCATCACTGAAGGCATCCCGACGCTGGATATGCTGACTGTGAAAGTGAAACTGGATGAAGCGGGCGTTCGTATGATTGGCCCGAACTGCCCGGGCGTAATCACTCCGGGTGAATGCAAAATCGGTATTCAGCCGGGTCACATTCACAAACCGGGTAAAGTGGGTATCGTTTCCCGTTCCGGTACACTGACCTATGAAGCGGTTAAACAGACCACGGATTACGGTTTCGGTCAGTCTACCTGTGTCGGTATCGGCGGCGATCCGATCCCTGGCTCTAACTTTATCGACATTCTCGAAATGTTCGAAAAAGATCCGCAGACTGAAGCGATCGTGATGATCGGTGAGATCGGCGGTAGCGCCGAAGAAGAAGCGGCTGCGTACATCAAAGAGCACGTCACCAAGCCAGTTGTTGGTTACATTGCCGGTGTGACTGCGCCGAAAGGCAAACGTATGGGTCATGCTGGCGCTATCATTGCCGGTGGTAAAGGGACTGCGGATGAGAAATTCGCCGCTCTGGAAGCCGCAGGCGTGAAAACTGTTCGCAGCCTGGCTGATATCGGTGAAGCACTGAAAACTGTTCTGAAATAAATATCTGTAATAAGAAATAGCCCTCGCCGCTTCCCTCTACAGGAATGGCGAAGGGCTGTCGGTTTCGACATGGTTGGCCATCTTATGATGGCCTTTTTTGTTTTTATTCGGGCGCTAATCTGAAAAGCTTTCCCGCTGCTTTTTTTCCCATCCCTTGCGCAATAATGCCCGGCGAAATATCTCTTCTCCATTCAGTAAAAGGATTTATACATGAAGACAATTATTCTGCCGGTTGCTCTGACCCTGATGGGTATAAATGCGGACGTTTATGCGGCCGATGTAAAGATCGATATTTTAAGTGCGACAGTGAAAGATAAACGCATTGAGGGGGCATCGGTGACGCTGCAACGCAATGGCGCACAATCCGTTTCTGGCACCACAAATGCATCGGGCAGCGTTAGTCTGGGTTCTTCATTTGCTGATGATCAAGATGCGTTATTAATCGTCAAAAAAGACGGTTACTCCAATCTTTTAACGACACCACATTAGACGTCAGTGATTTAGCCACTGTGATAACGCCAGCGACAGGTACTTCAACTCCGGCTTCGCCTGCGATGCAAAACAGTGGCGATACTCAACTGGCAAGAAAATATAATCGTGAAGGTGAAGCTGTTTACAAAACCGGTCAACTTGAGCAAGCCATTCAACTCTTCCAACAGGCAACAGAATTAGACGGCAATTACGGACAGGCATTTAGTAACCTGGGTCTGGCTTATCAGAAAAATGGCAACATAGCAGAAGCGATTTGGGCAAATCGTAAAGCGATCTCGTTAGCCAGTGGAGCAAATGCGGCGACAACGCGCGCTAACTCCTATTATAACATTGCTAAAATTTATGAAATCGCAGGTCAGAACGCCGATGCCTTGCAGCATTATCAACTGTCGTATGCGGAAAAAAATAAGCCCTCTTATGAAGAAGCTATCGCACGTGTAAAAGCAAAAATGTAAATCAGCTGTATTTTGAGGGCAACTGATGATGCCCACTGTTTACGAACATTTTATTTTCCGGTTACACAGTTTCCTGATTTGACCTGCGTGAGAGGCGCAGGTCATTAATCATTTCAAACGTGAACTACGGTCGAAAATATTATTTCAGTATGAATTAATATATATTTTTTTTTGGGCTTTATAAGTAGCTGGTGCTTCTTTACAATGCGATTGTATAAAAAACTTTTTTAATATAATTAGTTATATCACTCGATGTACTACTGAATTATCAACTATTACTTTAAGGTTCAGTAGTCGTAAAGCTGTATCTCCAGATAACTAAATTTCTGACATCTTACAACATCATCATCTTCAAATAGTTAATTTTAGAATATTACACTGCTAAAACAGGTAAAATAAAGCAATCTATTAGATGTTGCAGAACAACCTTGATTCCAACGGCGAAATCGCTGCTGCTCATATGGAGCTGAATATCACTCAGTTCATGCTTGATGAGTCGATATCGCTATATCCATAGATAGAGGAGAGTACAATCGCATCAACGCCAATCACATGTGTTGCTTTCTTCATGGGGAATCCTTTGTAAGGCAGAGAGTTAATATTTTTTATACAAGGTAGCGTGTATCCGAGAGTATCCGGTGTTTTCTAACGCCTGGTTATAATTCCGTTTGGTTGTTTCGTATCACTGCTATAACAATTTCTCTTGATTTTCAATCGTTGAGCGAATCATTGAATACCGATCGGGAAATATCAATACCATATATAATTTCTTTTGAAAATTCTTGTTCTATCTGACTATGCCGAAGACATCTATTTCTTTTCGTGATTATTGCCAGAAAAACAATAAGTGACGGATTTACAGTATGCTGCTCATAAAGACAACAATCAATTAACTTTGATAAAAATTTGTTATGTGAAATAGCAACAAATTGGCTACTCTAATCAATTAGGATTACAAAAAGTCGATAAGGCGGCTCTGTTAAATAAAATACTGGTTTTTTATCTATATATTTCCATGCCGGTAATTTTACTGTGTTATTTGGTTACAATAAATTAACAATAAAATTACTAGTGGCTCATGATTTACACATAATTAACATATCTGATTGATTTTGATATAAATCAATTTTTAATTCTTGAAAAAAATCTGCAAAACGAGATAAATTGTCGTAGATCAAATTGGTGAGATGGTGACAATTTCGCTATAAATTGATCACTGTCGAAAAATGCAATTTTGCTCAATAAAAACCTGTTTATTGTAAGGATTTTGCGGCGTAATATAATTACGGGATCAATTTGGTTTATTCATTAACATATTTGTAACTTTTTTATCATTGTCTTTCCTCTTTTGATGAAATGGCAACGGTAGGGGCGAGCAAATAATTTTGTATTGGGGCATGCGTGTGACCCTTTCTAACGGGGTTCACTCTCGGAGTCTTCATGCGATGAGCAAGGAGTCATGATGTTAGATATAGTCGAACTGTCGCGCTTACAGTTTGCCTTGACCGCGATGTACCACTTCCTTTTTGTGCCGCTGACGCTCGGTATGGCGTTCCTGCTGGCCATCATGGAAACGGTTTACGTCCTTTCCGGCAAACAGATTTATAAAGATATGACCAAGTTCTGGGGCAAGTTGTTTGGTATCAACTTTGCTCTGGGTGTGGCAACCGGTCTGACCATGGAGTTCCAGTTCGGGACTAACTGGTCTTACTATTCCCACTATGTAGGGGATATCTTCGGTGCGCCACTGGCAATCGAAGGTCTGATGGCCTTCTTCCTCGAATCCACCTTTGTAGGTCTGTTCTTCTTCGGTTGGGATCGTCTGGGTAAAGTTCAGCATATGTGTGTCACCTGGCTGGTGGCGCTCGGTTCAAACCTGTCCGCACTGTGGATTCTGGTTGCGAACGGCTGGATGCAAAACCCAATCGCGTCCGATTTCAATTTCGAAACTATGCGTATGGAGATGGTGAGCTTCTCCGAGCTGGTGCTTAACCCGGTTGCTCAGGTGAAATTCGTTCACACTGTAGCGTCTGGTTATGTGACTGGCGCGATGTTCATCCTCGGAATCAGCGCATGGTATATGCTGAAAGGTCGTGACTTCGCCTTCGCAAAACGCTCCTTTGCTATCGCTGCCAGCTTCGGTATGGCTGCCGTCTTGTCTGTTATTGTTCTGGGTGATGAATCTGGTTACGAAATGGGCGATGTGCAGAAAACCAAACTGGCTGCTATTGAAGCCGAGTGGGAAACTCAACCTGCGCCTGCCGCCTTTACTCTGTTTGGTATTCCTGATCAGGAAGAGCAGACGAACAAATTTGCGATCCAGATCCCTTACGCGCTGGGTATTATCGCAACGCGTTCCGTGGATACACCGGTTATCGGCCTGAAAGAACTGATGGTGCAGCACGAAGAACGCATTCGTAACGGGATGAAAGCGTACTCTCTGCTCGAACAACTGCGTTCTGGTTCCACCGATCAGGCTGTACGTGACCAGTTCAATAGCATGAAGAAAGACCTCGGTTACGGTCTGCTGCTGAAACGCTATACGCCAAACGTGGCAGATGCGACTGAAGCGCAGATTCAACAGGCAACCAAAGACTCCATTCCACGTGTAGCGCCGCTGTACTTCGCGTTCCGCATCATGGTGGCGTGTGGTTTCCTGCTGCTGGCAATTATTGCGCTCTCCTTCTGGAGTGTCATCCGCAACCGCATTGGCGAGAAAAAATGGCTGCTGCGCGCTGCGCTGTACGGTATTCCGCTGCCGTGGATTGCTGTAGAGGCGGGCTGGTTCGTTGCTGAATATGGTCGCCAACCGTGGGCTATCGGTGAAGTGTTGCCTACCGCAGTAGCGAACTCGTCGCTGACTGCAGGCGATCTCATCTTCTCGATGGTGCTGATTTGCGGCCTGTATACCCTGTTCCTGGTGGCAGAATTGTTCTTAATGTTCAAATTTGCACGCCTTGGCCCAAGCAGCCTGAAAACCGGTCGCTATCACTTTGAGCAGTCTTCAACGACTACTCAGCCGGCACGCTAAGACAGGAGTCGTCAAATGATCGATTATGAAGTATTGCGTTTTATCTGGTGGCTGCTGGTTGGCGTTCTGCTGATTGGTTTTGCAGTCACTGACGGTTTCGACATGGGGGTGGGGATGCTCACCCGTTTCCTCGGTCGTAACGACACCGAGCGTCGAATTATGATTAACTCTATCGCGCCACACTGGGACGGTAACCAGGTATGGCTGATCACCGCAGGCGGCGCGCTGTTCGCTGCCTGGCCGATGGTCTATGCCGCTGCGTTCTCCGGCTTCTATGTCGCGATGATCCTCGTGCTGGCGTCTTTGTTCTTCCGTCCGGTCGGTTTTGATTACCGTTCCAAGATTGAAGACACCCGTTGGCGCAACATGTGGGATTGGGGCATCTTCGTAGGTAGCTTCGTTCCACCGCTGGTGATTGGCGTGGCATTCGGTAACCTGTTGCAGGGCGTACCGTTCAACGTGGATGAGTATCTGCGTCTGTATTACACCGGTAACTTCTTCCAGTTGCTTAACCCGTTCGGCCTGCTGGCAGGTGTGGTGAGCGTAGGGATGATCATTACTCAGGGCGCGACCTATCTGCAGATGCGTACCGTGGGCGAACTGCACCTGCGTACCCGTGCAACAGCTCAGGTGGCGGCGCTGGTGACACTGGTCTGCTTCGCACTGGCTGGCGTATGGGTGATGTACGGTATCGATGGTTATGTCGTGAAATCGACAATGGACCATTACGCAGCCTCTAACCCGCTGAATAAAGAAGTGGTTCGTGAAGCTGGCGCATGGCTGGTTAACTTCAACAACACGCCAATTCTGTGGGCTATTCCGGCACTGGGTGTGGTTCTGCCGCTGCTGACCATCCTGACTGCACGTATGGATAAAGCCGCATGGGCGTTTGTGTTCTCCTCCCTGACGCTGGCCTGCATTATCCTGACTGCCGGTATCGCAATGTTCCCGTTTGTGATGCCGTCCAGCACCATGATGAACGCAAGTCTGACAATGTGGGATGCAACTTCCAGCCAGCTGACGCTTAACGTCATGACCTGGGTTGCGGTGGTTCTGGTTCCGATCATTCTTCTCTACACCATCTGGTGTTACTGGAAAATGTTCGGACGTATCACCAAAGAAGATATTGAACGTAACACCCACTCTCTGTACTAAGTAAGGAGCTAATAATGTGGTATTTCGCATGGATTCTGGGAACGCTTCTTGCCTGTTCATTTGGGGTAATCACCGCGCTGGCGCTTGAGCACGTCGAATCAGGTAAAGCCGGTCAAGAAGACAGCTAATGAGCAAGATTATCGCAACCTTGTATGCGGTAATGGACAAGCGCCCTCTGCGGGCGCTTTCCTTCGTGATGGCGCTTCTGTTAGCAGGATGTATGTTTTGGGATCCATCACGTTTCGCCGCGAAGACCAGTGAACTGGAAATCTGGCATGGTTTATTGCTGATGTGGGCCGTCTGTGCTGGCGTGATTCACGGCGTGGGTTTTCGTCCGCAGAAGGTTCTTTGGCAAGGGATTTTTTGCCCACTGCTTGCCGATATTGTTCTCATTGTCGGGCTGATTTTCTTCTTCTTTTAAATCAGAATTCTCTTTAAAAATTTATGGACCTTCAACAGTCCATAAATTTTTACGCTCCCTTAACTTGCCCTCATTCCCAAACCTCAATCGCACGCGTATAGTAGCAGCGTTTAAAAGTTCTAACTTTTGTTGCATTACCGGGATGTAAAGTGAATACAACGCTGTTTCGATGGCCGGTTCGCGTCTACTATGAAGATACCGATGCCGGTGGTGTGGTGTACCACGCCAGTTACATCGCTTTTTATGAAAGAGCACGCACAGAGATGCTGCGTCACCATCACTTCAGTCAACAGGCGCTGATGGCTGAGCGTGTTGCCTTCGTGGTACGTAAAATGACGGTGGAATATTACGCACCTGCACGGCTCGACGATATGCTCGAAATACAGACTGAAATAACATCAATGCGTGGCACCTCTTTGGTTTTCACGCAACGTATTGTCAACGCTGAGAATACTCTGCTGAATGAAGCCGAGGTTCTGATTGTTTGCGTTGACCCACTCAAAATGAAGCCTCGTGCGCTTCCTAAGTCTATTGTCGCGGAGTTTAAGCAGTGACTGACATGAATATCCTTGATTTGTTCCTGAAGGCTAGCCTTCTGGTTAAACTTATCATGCTGATTTTGATTGGTTTTTCAATCGCATCCTGGGCCATTATTATCCAGCGGACCCGTATTCTGAACGCTGCGGCGCGTGAAGCCGAAGCGTTTGAAGATAAATTCTGGTCTGGAATCGAACTTTCTCGCCTCTATCAGGAGAGCCAGGGAAAACGGGATAATCTCACTGGTTCGGAACAAATCTTTTACAGCGGGTTCAAAGAATTTGTGCGCCTGCATCGTGCCAATAGCCATGCGCCGGAAGCCGTAGTAGAAGGGGCCTCACGAGCGATGCGTATCTCGATGAACCGTGAACTGGAAAATCTGGAAACGCACATTCCATTCCTCGGTACGGTAGGTTCCATCAGCCCATATATTGGTCTGTTTGGTACAGTCTGGGGGATCATGCATGCCTTTATCGCTCTTGGCGCAGTGAAGCAGGCAACGCTGCAAATGGTTGCGCCCGGTATCGCAGAAGCGTTGATTGCGACGGCAATTGGTCTGTTCGCCGCAATTCCAGCGGTAATGGCTTATAACCGCCTCAACCAGCGCGTAAACAAACTGGAACTGAATTACGACAACTTTATGGAAGAGTTTACCGCGATTCTGCACCGCCAGGCGTTTACCGTTAGTGAGAGCAACAAGGGGTAAGCCATGGCCAGAGCGCGTGGACGAGGTCGTCGCGATCTCAAGTCCGAAATCAACATTGTTCCGTTGCTGGACGTACTGCTGGTGCTGTTGCTGATCTTTATGGCGACAGCGCCCATCATTACCCAGAGCGTGGAGGTCGATCTGCCAGACGCTACTGAATCGCAGGCGGTGAGCAGTAACGATAACCCGCCAGTGATTGTTGAAGTGTCTGGTATTGGTCAGTACACCGTGGTGGTTGAGAAAGATCGTCTGGAGCGTTTACCCCCAGAGCAGGTGGTGGCGGAAGTGTCCAGCCGTTTCAAGGCTAATCCGAAAACGGTCTTTCTGATCGGTGGCGCAAAAAATGTGCCTTACGATGAAATAATTAAAGCACTGAACTTGTTACATAGTGCGGGTGTGAAATCGGTTGGTTTAATGACGCAGCCTATCTAAGCATCTGCGTTTCCCTTGCTTGAAAGAGAGCGGGTAACAGGCGAACAGTTTTTGGGAACCGAGAGTGTCAAAGGCAACCGAACAAAACGACAAGCTCAAGCGGGCGATAATTATTTCAGCAGTGCTGCATGTCATCTTATTTGCGGCGCTGATCTGGAGTTCGTTCGATGAGAATATAGAAGCTTCAGCCGGAGGCGGCGGTGGTTCGTCCATCGACGCGGTAATGGTTGACTCAGGTGCGGTAGTTGAGCAGTACAAACGTATGCAAAGCCAGGAATCAAGCGCGAAGCGTTCCGAAGAGCAGCGCAAGATGAAGGAACAGCAGGCTGCTGAAGAACTGCGTGAGAAACAAGCGGCTGAACAGGAACGCCTGAAGCAACTTGAGAAAGAGCGGTTAGCTGCTCAGGAACAGAAAAAGCAGGCTGAAGAAGCCGCTAAACAGGCCGAGTTAAAGCAGAAGCAAGCGGAAGAGGCGGCAGCGAAAGCGGCAGCAGATGCCAAAGCGAAGGCCGAAGCGGATGCCAAAGCAGCCGCAGAAGCTGCGAAGAAAGCGGCTGCAGACGCGAAGAAAAAAGCGGAAGCAGAAGCCGCCAAAGCCGCTGCTGAAGCACAGAAAAAAGCCGAGGCTGAAGCCGCTAAAGCTGCTGCGGCGCTGAAGAAGAAGGCGGAAGCAGCAGAAGCCGCAGCAGCAGAAGCGAGAAAAAAAGCGGCTGCCGAAGCTGCTGAAAAAGCGAAGGCCGAAGCTGAGAAGAAAGCAGCGGCAGAAAAAGCTGCTGCTGATAAGAAAGCGGCAGCAGAGAAAGCCGCAGCAGAGAAAAAAGCAGCAGAAAAAGCGGCTGCTGAAAAGGCTGCTGCTGATAAGAAAGCAGCTGCAGAAAAAGCCGCCGCAGACAAAAAAGCGGCAGCGGCAAAAGCAGCCGCTGAAAAAGCCGCTGCAGCAAAAGCTGCCGCAGAGGCAGATGATATTTTCGGTGAGCTAAGCTCTGGTAAGAATGCACCGAAAACCGGTGGTGGGGCGAAAGGGAACAATGCTTCGCCTGCCGGGAGTGGTAATACTAAAAACAATGGCGCATCAGGCGCAGATATCAATAACTATGCCGGGCAGATTAAATCTGCTATCGAAAGTAAGTTCTATGACGCATCGTCCTATGCAGGCAAAACCTGTACGCTGCGCATAAAACTGGCGCCAGATGGTATGTTACTGGATATCAAACCTGAAGGTGGCGATCCCGCACTTTGTCAGGCTGCGTTGGCAGCAGCTAAACTTGCGAAGATCCCGAAACCACCAAGCCAGGCAGTATATGAAGTGTTCAAAAACGCACCATTGGACTTCAAGCCGTAATCGCGATGTTGACCGTCACGGCGGTTAACATCAAACATCGGTTGTCGCTGGGTTCTGGTAGTTTTGTGTATTTGAGTTTGTTAACATTCTGCTAAATTATCGTGGGCTATCTGTCCAGATAAGGGAGATATGATGAAGCAGGCATTACGAGTAGCATTTGGTTTTCTCATACTGTGGGCATCAGTTCTGCACGCTGAAGTCCGCATTGTGATCGACAGCGGTGTAGATTCCGGTCGTCCTATTGGTGTAGTTCCTTTCCAGTGGGCAGGTCCTGGCGCGGCACCCGAAGATATTGGTGGCATCGTTGCTGCTGACTTGCGTAACAGCGGTAAGTTTAATCCGTTAGATCGCGCTCGTCTGCCACAGCAGCCGGGTAGTGCGCAAGAAGTTCAACCTGCTGCATGGTCTGCATTGGGCATTGATGCTGTCGTTGTAGGTCAGGTCACTCCGAATCCTGACGGCTCTTACAATGTTGCTTATCAGCTGGTTGATACCGGCGGTGCGCCGGGTACTGTACTTGCTCAGAACTCATATAAAGTTAACAAGCAATGGCTGCGTTATGCTGGTCATACCGCCAGTGACGAAGTGTTTGAAAAACTGACCGGCATTAAAGGTGCGTTCCGTACCCGTATTGCCTACGTTGTTCAGACCAATGGCGGTCAGTTCCCGTATGAACTGCGCGTATCTGACTATGACGGTTACAACCAGTTTGTGGTTCATCGCTCACCGCAGCCGCTGATGTCTCCGGCGTGGTCACCGGATGGCTCTAAACTGGCATATGTCACCTTCGAAAGCGGTCGTTCCGCGCTGGTCATCCAGACGCTGGCAAATGGCGCTGTACGTCAGGTAGCCTCATTCCCTCGTCACAATGGTGCGCCTGCATTCTCGCCAGACGGCAGCAAACTGGCATTCGCTCTGTCGAAAACCGGTAGCCTGAACCTGTACGTAATGGATTTGGCTTCTGGTCAGATTCGTCAGGTGACTGATGGTCGCAGCAACAACACCGAACCGACCTGGTTCCCGGACAGCCAGAACCTGGCCTTCACTTCTGACCAGGCCGGTCGTCCGCAGGTTTATAAAGTGAATATTAACGGCGGTGCGCCACAACGTATTACCTGGGAAGGTTCGCAGAACCAGGATGCGGATGTCAGCAGCGACGGTAAATTTATGGTAATGGTCAGCTCCAATGGTGGACAGCAGCACATTGCCAAACAAGATCTGGTAACGGGAGGCGTACAAGTTCTGTCGTCAACGTTCCTGGATGAAACGCCAAGTCTGGCACCTAACGGCACTATGGTAATCTACAGCTCTTCTCAGGGGATGGGATCCGTGCTGAATTTGGTTTCTACAGATGGGCGTTTCAAAGCGCGTCTTCCGGCAACTGATGGACAGGTCAAATTCCCTGCCTGGTCGCCGTATCTGTGATAATAATTAATTGAATAGTAAAGGAATCATTGAAATGCAACTGAACAAAGTGCTGAAAGGGCTGATGATCGCTCTGCCTGTTATGGCAATTGCGGCATGTTCTTCCAATAAGAACGCCAGCAATGACGGCAGCGAAGGCATGTTGGGTGCCGGCACTGGTATGGATGCTAACGGCGGCAACGGCAATATGTCTTCCGAAGAGCAGGCTCGTCTGCAAATGCAACAGCTGCAGCAGAACAACATCGTTTACTTCGATCTGGACAAGTACGATATCCGTTCTGATTTCGCTCAAATGCTGGATGCACACGCAAACTTCCTGCGTAGCAACCCGTCTTACAAAGTCACCGTAGAAGGTCACGCGGACGAACGTGGTACTCCGGAATACAACATCTCCCTGGGTGAACGTCGTGCGAACGCCGTTAAGATGTACCTGCAGGGTAAAGGCGTTTCTGCAGACCAGATCTCCATCGTTTCTTACGGTAAAGAAAAACCTGCAGTACTGGGTCATGACGAAGCGGCATACTCCAAAAACCGTCGTGCGGTACTGGTTTACTAAGAGAATTGCATGAGCAGTAACTTCAGACATCAACTATTGAGTCTGTCGTTACTGGTTGGTATAGCGGCCCCCTGGGCCGCTTTTGCTCAGGCACCAATCAGTAGTGTCGGCTCGGGCTCGGTCGAAGACCGCGTCACTCAACTTGAGCGTATTTCTAATGCTCACAGCCAGCTTTTAACCCAACTCCAGCAACAACTCTCTGATAATCAATCCGATATTGATTCCCTGCGTGGTCAGATTCAGGAAAATCAGTATCAACTGAATCAGGTCGTGGAGCGGCAAAAGCAGATCCTGTTGCAGATCGACAGCCTCAGCAGCGGTGGTGCAGCGGCGCAATCAACCAGCAGCGATCAAAGCGGTGCGGCGGCATCAACGACGCCGACAGCTGATGCTGGTACTGCGAATGCTGGCGCGCCGGTGAAAAGCGGCGATGCAAACACGGATTACAATGCAGCTATTGCGCTGGTGCAGGATAAATCCCGCCAGGATGACGCAATGGTGGCATTTCAGAATTTCATCAAAAATTACCCTGATTCAACTTACCTGCCAAACGCCAATTATTGGCTGGGTCAGTTAAACTACAACAAGGGTAAGAAAGATGATGCGGCCTACTATTTTGCTTCGGTGGTGAAAAACTATCCGAAGTCGCCGAAGGCTGCGGATGCGATGTTTAAAGTTGGCGTCATCATGCAGGACAAAGGTGACACCGCGAAAGCGAAAGCCGTGTACCAGCAGGTTATCAGTAAATACCCTGGGACTGATGGCGCAAAACAGGCGCAAAAACGTCTGAACGCGATGTAATGCATAACACACGACCAGAAGTCGCATTATTTCTGGTCGTGTCGTGCGAATCATAAGCAGTTGAGTGATCTACATCGAAATTTTTGTTGCGCTCAAATCTGAAATCAGTAATATATGCCGCCGTTGCCACGGGATATCAAACAACTCGAAAGCAACGCAAAAGTGGGTCGTTAGCTCAGTTGGTAGAGCAGTTG
>NZ_AEJZ01000249.1:0-3846 GCF_000208525.1 Escherichia sp. TW14182 | reverse complement strand
GCGTCAATATGAGTTCGCCGGAACGATACAAAGCTTCCATTGCCCACACAGGACAGCCGGGACATTATTGCCGCCGCATGCAGAGCCTTAAACCATGTCTGGCGTGAAGGGTACCGCTATATGAAGGCAGGTGTCATGCTGGCTGATTTCACACCATCGGGTATAGCGCAGCCGGGATTATTTGATGAGATCCAGCCCCGTAAAAACAGCGAAAAGTTAATGAAAACACTCGATGAACTGAACCAGTCTGGAAAAGGGAAAGTGTGGTTTGCGGGGCGAGGAACCGCCCCTGAATGGCAAATGAAACGGGAAATGCTCTCGCCTTCGTATACAACACAATGGACTGAGATCCCCATTGCTTCATTCTGATACATCAGAATAATTTTTGCATTTTAAGGCGCACATCATTCATTGCCTCCTGCACCGAATCAGTAGCAGAAGGAGGCATTTTTTCAGCAGATTGCAAAGCACCGAGTTCAGTCAACACAGCTCTGATATCGGCCTGAGAAGGCTTCCATCCAGTCGTCTGACTGAGTAAGGTTACAACCTGATCTGCTGAAAACTCCTCGCTCAAAATGGCAGTCAGCAATACAGGCAGGCGAGGATCAAGTTGGTGTAACGCCATTCCAGAAATAAATGCATTCCGGAACAGCTCACCACGCTCAGAACGCGGAACGGACTCTATCGCTTCCAAAGTTTGAAAGTCTGCAGCTTTTTCCGGATGCAGATAAAGTGTGAATTTTTTCCTTTTCCGTTCATCGTCCACAATATTACTCCTCTTTGAAAGCCGCGATAGCTTCAACCAGTGCTGTCTGTGGCGACTCCATCATCACTACTTTTTGCCCAAGATGGTGCCATGCCGTTTTTATCGAATCATAGATCAACGGGGCCCCACCACCGACAACATAAACACGATTCACATGATGAAAATCACCGAGCTCATTGACTACTTGCTCCCCCAGACTGGCAATAGCCCCCTCAATGGTATTAAGGACCAGATCAGTTTTTGTTTCGTCATTTATAACCTGCCGAACAAAGTCCGGGTCATTACGACGTTTAATCAATTCATCTGCAACGAGGAAACTGGTATCACTGGATGCCATGCGCAATGCACTCATGGCAGCTTTCGTAACTGAAGACACACCAATGCCAGAATTACCATGAATGGCACTTACAGAGTCAAATTGACCAACGATAACACCAACATCAAGCGTAGTGCCGCCAATATCAACTACCAGCGATTTTTCGAACTGACCAACTTTATCCATGACCAGACGAGAAAACACAGCTGGCAATGATTCAGGCATCACATCAACGTGTTCAATGGTGAAAACATCGCCTTTATTAAGACGAATCGGCCTCATTAAATTCTCAATTTTACGCTGAATGTTGAGTTCATTTTTTTGACACTCTTTCGTGTAGAACTCACTGATAGGCAAAGTCACAGTCAATGATACAGGCTGAGGCGCTAATCCACTATTCAGTAAAGCGTGATGCACAGCTAACAGGTTAACATCCGTATATTGATACTCAATATGAGTCGTAAGAATAGATTGGTTGCTAACTTCATCATACGTGTATTTTTTACCATCCAGTTCATAGTTAAATGTCTGGCGAATCCCTAACCCGTCAACCTTCCATCCATGACGAAATGAGTTTTGCGACAACGACTTACAGATTTTCCCATTGTCATTCCATGCCAACTTGATTGTTGTTGAACCATCATCGCAGTATACGTTCATCTATAGCCCCTTAAATACTCAATCTGAGTAAATCACTGTTTCTGGTTGCAAGGTAATACTCAATTTGAGCACTATCATAGTTATGAAATCACAAGACACAAGTAATATTTATTACATCATATGACACACTTCATATTTCATACTTAATAAATATGAATGCATATTGACACATCAGGTTACCGTGTCAAAATATCATCATACTTCACACATCACATTTATGAGGTTGCAATGATTACTGTAGTTGGTGGGAACAAAGGTGGTTCAGGGAAAACTACCATTGCATCAAACCTGGCTATTGCTCTCGCAAATAAAGGAAGGGAAGTCTGCCTGTTAAACGGAGATCTACAACGAACAGCCGCAAAACATCATGCGGAACGAGAAGCTGCAGGACTGTTACCAGCAATAACCCTTGTTGAGAAATTTGATAACCTGACACAAACACTACAGGCTCTGAATGAAAAGTTCGATGATGTAATAGTGGATGTCGCAGGAAGAAACTCAAAGGAATTCATAACGAGTGGAGTTGTCGCACATCAAATAATTGCGCCACTACAGTGTTCTCAACCAGATCTGGATACTCTTACAGAACTAGAACAGCAGATAGACGCAATGCGTAACCTTAACCCAGAACTTAAGGTTTATTGTTTACAAAGTATGGCAACAACCAATCCGGTTTTGAGGGGAAATGAGAGAAAAGAATTCCTTGAATATCTTGAAGAATTCCCAACAATTCAAGTCCTGGATTCAGTTATTTGTTTCAGAAAAGTCTATCGCGATTGCATGAGCAACGGCACCGGTGTAGTAGAAACGAACAATACAGCAGCCAGAGCAGAAATTGAACATTTAATGAATGAGGTATTTGGCCCATGGTGAAGAAACCCAGCCAGCAAGCATTAAACAGAGCTGCAGTTACGGTAGAACAAGCAGAGGCTCTGGCTCAGCGCCTTGCGGATAAACCATACGGCGCGCCGGAAAAACCCGAACCAGAAAAACAATGTCGGACGACAATCTCTCTTGGTGAAAGCATGCTTGTCACAATAGAAGATCTGGCATTGAGGAATAAACGCAATGGTAAAGATCCAAAAAATGTAAGTGCCATCGTCAGAGTAGCCCTTGAGCAATACTTAAAAACACTAACGTAATAATCAAGAAGTTATTACTTATGAAATCACACTTGTGAATTCACACTGTTTAAGCACCCTTGCATACAAGAGATCACATATTGCAGTGGTCTCTTCTTTTATAGAATAAATCACAATTCATAATTATGATTTGTGACTTATGCGTGTCTGCTTTTCAGCATTGTGACAGCATCGGACTCAGGCATCGAAAACTGCACCCGGTGCCGTGCAGCCACATCCAGCGCAAACACCTTCGTGTACACCTCTGTCGAACTAATCGACTTGTGCCCCATCAGGCTCTGCAGCACCTTCAGCGGAATACCAGCATACAGCATATGCATCGCGTAGGAATGGCGGAAAGTATGTGGGGTAACCGGAACAGAGAACGTCACGCCGTCGGCCGCAGCGGCCTCTACAGCTTCATTCAGCCAGGTGCGAACTGTGCGGTCGGTGATTTCCCAGATGCGCGCCTTCTCCATTCTTCCGGTTCGTTTGTTTCTGCGCTCCAGTGGGATTTTCAGCGTGGCCACCATCATCTGCAGTTGGCTGACGTATTGTGTATCGGACAGGGGAACCAGGCGATGCACCTGACTGCCAGCAGGGACACGGCCTGCCGTTCTGGTCGCTTTTTCAGTCCGTTGTTTGAGCGTGGCCAGCTGTACGAACGGATATGGCGGCGCCAGAGAAAAATCTCCCCGCGTCAGCGCCAGCGCTTCGTTTATACGTGCGCCCGTGTTCCACAGGGTGGCCAGCAACATTTTGCGGTGCAGATCCGGTACATAGTGGAGCAGGGCGCTGATCTCCGGCGCCAACAGATATTTTGGTAATTCGTCCTGCACAAGTGCCATCTGACGTAGTGCCAGCGCAGCCGGGTAATCAATGGCAACAGGTAATGTTGCCGGAGGCGTTAAAAAAGAACCAGGCAAGGAAAGCAATTGTGGGCCACTCATGATGTTATCTACGGCACAACGTCAGGGCCGTTA
>NZ_AEJZ01000250.1:0-656 GCF_000208525.1 Escherichia sp. TW14182 | reverse complement strand
GTGAGATGCCATGTGGCATCACCTTTCCGGGGCCAGCGGAAGCTTCCCCGGTGCAGTCGTCGGGTACACAGCCATACGCCATGTTTGTCCCACCGGAGAACTTTTATGCGGGAGCGTGCTTTATTGGTGAAGACAAAAGCTGCACCGTCATGCCATGCAGCGTTAAGTTCGTTCTGGACGTACTGTGTCAGGGTATCGATACCCCGGCGCATATCGACAGGAGTGACGACCAGGAATACGTTATCAGGTGTCAGCATGGCGAAGAGCCCGGAAAACATCGGTTAACTGAGAAGGCTGGCAGCACATCCGGATCCCCCCGGGCAGGAAGAGCGTGACAGGGTCATCTGACAATGGTCTGCCATCATCCATACCGGGGGCACCAGACACAGAAACAGGAATAATTTCTGGTGCTCTGGCCCGCTTTTCTGCTTTTGCGACATCCTGCGGCCACTGGCGCAGGGATTTAAACGGAATGTCGTAAAGTTCACAGTACTGTTCACGGGTAAGGCCGCTGGCGCGCCATGCAGCAACGTGATGTTTTTTCTGATCAAGCGTCCATCGCATCCTGGGCATTGTTTTCTCTCCACAGAAGGAAGTTATACGAATACCGGAATGCTAATGGCGTGAAAATTTCTGTGAAGATGAGGTCACCGGAA
>NZ_AEJZ01000251.1:0-14182 GCF_000208525.1 Escherichia sp. TW14182 | reverse complement strand
TGAGGGCTTTACCGTTACAGCCCTGTGCTGTCCCGCCATCGTAAATCCTCTTCGAATAAAGGCAACGCATTGATCTGGCTTTGATTTATTTCTTCGAGCAGACTCGCAAAGGCGATTGCAGCACACTGCAAATGCAGTGATAAGCGCGGGAAAAGGGATAAAAAAACGGGCAAGTCAGCGACCTGCCCGTTGTTTGTCAGAGAAGGGAAATCAGTACAGCAGACGGGCGCGAATGGTGCCCGGAATCGCTTTCATTGCCTGTAATGCTTTTTCAGCAACGTCTTCATCTGCTTCAATATCAATAACTACGTAGCCCATCTGAGCAGACGTTTGCAGATACTGCGCGGCGATGTTAACGCCCTGCTCGGCAAAAATTTTGTTCAGCGCAGTCAGCACGCCCGGACGGTTTTCGTGGATGTGCATCAGACGGCGGCCACCGTGCAGCGGCAGCGAGACTTCCGGGAAGTTCACCGCAGAGAGCGTGGAGCCATTGTCAGAGTACTTGATCAATTTACCCGCAACTTCCAGGCCGATATTCTCCTGCGCTTCCTGAGTCGAACCGCCAATGTGCGGCGTCAGCAGGACGTTGTCGAATTCGCACAGCGGAGAAGTAAACGGATCGCTGTTGGTCGCTGGTTCTGTTGGGAATACATCGATTGCCGCGCCAGCCAGATGTTTGCTCGCCAGTGCGTCACACAGCGCCGGAATATCGACCACAGTACCGCGCGAAGCGTTAATCAGCAGCGAGCCGGGCTTCATCAGTGAGATCTCTTTCGCGCCCATCATGTTTTTGGTAGACGGGTTTTCAGGCACATGCAGGCTCACCACGTCGCTCATATTCAGCAAGTCGGAAAGATGTTGCACCTGCGTCGCGTTACCCAGCGGCAGTTTGTTTTCAATATCATAGAAGTAAACATACATCCCCAGCGACTCCGCCAGAATGCCAAGCTGCGTACCGATATGACCATAACCAATGATACCCAGCTTTTTGCCGCGCGCTTCAAAAGACCCCGCCGCCAGTTTGTTCCACACGCCACGGTGCGCTTTGGCGTTGGCTTCCGGCACTCCGCGCAATAGCAGCAGAAGTTCACCAATCACCAGCTCAGCGACAGAACGCGTATTCGAAAACGGTGCGTTAAATACCGGAATCCCGCGTTTTGCCGCAGCATTTAAATCAACCTGGTTTGTGCCTATGCAAAAACAGCCAATAGCGACCAGCTTTTCTGCGGCATTGATCACTTCTTCGGTCAGATGGGTTCGGGATCGCAGGCCGATGAAGTGGGCATCGCGGATGGATTCTTTTAATTGTTCATCATCCAGCGCGCCTTTATGAAATTCGATGTTGGTGTAACCTGCCGCGCGAAGACTTTCCAGCGCCTTTTGGTGCACGCCTTCTACCAGCAGAAACTTAATCTTGTCTTTCTCCAGCGATACCTTTGCCATTTACCCAATCCTGTCTTTGAAATGTTGTGTGTGGATTTACATCCGCCTTTCAACATATCAAAAAATAATATTGCGGCAATATGAACGTTTGCGTCGCGATGTTGAGGAAATATCACGAGAGGTTGATTAACAGAAGAAAATGCTGAAGATGAGACGTTCTTTAGCGTGTTAGGCAAAAGTGAGTTAAAAACGTGATAGATGTCACCAAATTTAACAATGCAAAAAATTTTTAACGGGGGACGAACTCCCCCGTCAGATCATTTCACAATGGTTTTAACGCCGTCAGGCGTGCCAATCAGCGCGACGTCCGCGCCACGGTTGGCAAACAGACCAACAGTAACCACCCCCGGAATCGCGTTAATCGCATTTTCCATCGCTACCGGATCAAGGATTTCCATACCGTGGACGTCGAGGATCACGTTGCCGTTATCAGTCACCACGCCCTGACGATATTCCGGACGACCACCAAGTTTCACCAGTTGACGAGCCACTGCACTACGCGCCATCGGAATCACTTCCACCGGCAACGGGAATTTGCCCAGAATATCGACCTGCTTGGAGGCGTCCGCGATGCAGATAAATTTCTCTGCAACCGAAGCAATGATTTTTTCACGCGTCAGCGCCGCGCCGCCGCCTTTGATCATCTGCATATGGCCGTTGATTTCATCTGCACCGTCAACGTAGATGCCGAGGCTGTCAACTTCATTGAGGTCAAATACATGAATGCCAAGGCTTTTTAGTTTTTCAGTGGATGCATCCGAGCTGGAAACTGCCCCTTCAATCTGACCTTTCATCGTGCCGAGTGCATCAATAAAGTGTGCGGCGGTGGAACCTGTACCAACACCAACAATGGTTCCGGGCTGAACATACTGAAGTGCCGCCCATCCTACTGCTTTTTTCAATTCATCCTGCGTCATGATCGTTTCGCCTGTGGTATGAAATTTCAGACGCATTATATACAAAAAAAGCGATTCAGACCCCGTCAGCAAGTCGTGCGGATAACTCATCCATGAAATAACAGGCAATGTCGGGCATCCTCTTTCACCCCGGCAAATCTGGGTATCAGGAGGCATCAGGATTACCCTTCTATCCCCCAGTCAGCATATCTGAAACTACGCCGATAAAGGTGAAGCACTTCAATACAACCAATTGATAATATTAATAATAAAAATAACATCTATTGTTAGCATCTCGCCCACAGAACGTTGCCTTTACGCTCTACAAAGACTAAAAAAACACGGTATTGTCAGTCAAAATTTCCATTATGGCTGCTTTTGTATACGTTAAATGCTCTGTACCCAAAGCAAAATTATGTCATAGTTCGGCATAAGAAAATTTGAGGAGCAGGTTAAAGCAATGAAACGCCCGGACTACAGAACATTACAGGCACTGGATGCGGTAATACGTGAACGAGGATTTGAGCGCGCGGCACAGAAATTGTGCATTACGCAATCAGCCGTCTCACAGCGCATTAAGCAGCTGGAAAATATGTTCGGGCAGCCGTTATTAGTGCGTACTGTCCCGCCGCGACCTACAGAACAAGGGCAAAAACTGCTGGCACTGCTTCGCCAGGTGGAATTGCTGGAAGAAGAGTGGCTGGGGGATGAACAAACCGGTTCAACCCCGCTGCTGCTTTCACTGGCGGTCAACGCAGACAGTCTGGCAACCTGGCTGCTACCGGCGCTGGCTCCGGTGCTGGCTGATTCGCCTATTCGTCTGAACTTGCAGGTGGAAGATGAAACCCGCACCCAGGAACGCCTGCGTCGCGGTGAAGTAGTTGGCGCGGTGAGTATTCAACATCAGGCGCTGCCCAGTTGTCTTGTCGATAAACTTGGCGCGCTTGACTATCTGTTCGTCAGCTCCAAACCATTTGCCGAGAAATACTTCCCTAACGGAGTAAGCCGCTCCGCGCTGCTCAAGGCACCGGTGGTGGCGTTTGACCATCTTGACGATATGCACCAGGCATTTTTGCAGCAAAACTTCGATCTGCCGCCAGGTAGCGTACCGTGCCATATCGTTAACTCGTCTGAAGCCTTCGTTCAACTCGCTCGCCAGGGAACAACCTGCTGTATGATCCCACACCTGCAAATTGAGAAAGAACTGGCGAGCGGCGAGCTGATCGACCTTACGCCAGGGCTGTTTCAACGGCGAATGCTCTACTGGCACCGCTTTGCCCCAGAAAGCCGCATGATGCGTAAAGTCACTGATGCTTTACTAGACTATGGTCACAAAGTACTTCGTCAGGATTAATCAATCACTTAATGCCTGATAGCACATATCAGGCATTTTCCTTTTTTCTTTTTATCTTCTTTGAACAACGTCACGAAACAGACAAATCTCACGCGGCAAAAAACGACGTCCCAATGCATTTTTTTTGCTGGCGACAACCCCGTGTAAAAAGCTCACCGTAAGCGCATCCCACCAATTTGATTGCGTTTTATGGAGCAAATAATGTCTAACGTGCAGGAAT
Organism: Escherichia sp. TW14182; assembly: GCF_000208525.1. Taxonomy (NCBI): domain Bacteria; kingdom Pseudomonadati; phylum Pseudomonadota; class Gammaproteobacteria; order Enterobacterales; family Enterobacteriaceae; genus Escherichia; species Escherichia sp. TW14182. The sequence continues at coordinate 10,269 of NZ_AEJZ01000251.1, read as the reverse complement.
GGCAACAACTTGCCAACAAGGAATTGAGCCGTCGGGAGAAAAACGTCGACTCACTAGTACGGCAAACGGCGGAAGGGATAGCCATCAAGCCGCTGTATACCGAAGCCGATCTCGACAATCTGGAAGTAACCGGCACCCTTCCAGGCTTGCCGCCCTACGTTCGTGGTCCACGTGCCACCATGTATACCGCTCAACCGTGGACTATTCGTCAGTATGCCGGTTTCTCCACGGCAAAAGAATCTAACGCCTTTTATCGCCGTAACCTCGCTGCCGGGCAAAAGGGTCTTTCCGTTGCTTTTGACCTCGCCACCCACCGTGGTTACGACTCTGACAATCCGCGCGTTTCAGGCGACGTCGGTAAAGCAGGTGTCGCTATCGACACCGTTGAAGATATGAAGGTGCTATTCGACCAGATCCCGCTGGATCAAATGTCGGTTTCGATGACTATGAACGGGGCAGTCCTGCCAGTACTGGCGTTTTATATTGTGGCCGCTGAAGAGCAAGGCGTTACACCCGATAAACTCACAGGCACCATCCAGAACGACATTCTGAAAGAGTACCTCTGCCGCAATACTTACATTTATCCGCCAAAACCGTCGATGCGTATTATCGCTGACATCATCGCCTGGTGTTCCGGCAATATGCCGCGCTTTAATACCATCAGTATTAGCGGTTACCACATGGGCGAAGCGGGAGCCAACTGCGTGCAGCAGGTGGCGTTTACTCTCGCTGATGGGATTGAGTACATCAAAGCTGCACTTTCTGCTGGCCTGAAAATTGACGACTTTGCCCCGCGCCTGTCGTTCTTCTTTGGCATCGGTATGGATCTTTTCATGAACGTCGCTATGCTGCGCGCCGCACGTTATCTCTGGAGTGAGGCGGTAAGTGGATTTGGAGCCAAAGATCCGAAATCACTGGCACTGCGCACCCACTGTCAGACCTCAGGCTGGAGTCTCACCGAGCAAGATCCCTATAACAACGTTATCCGCACCACCATTGAAGCGTTGGGCGCCACACTTGGTGGTACACAATCACTGCATACCAACGCTTTTGATGAGGCACTTGGACTGCCAACCGACTTCTCGGCACGTATAGCCCGTAATACTCAGATAATCATTCAGGAAGAGTCAGAAATCTGCCGCACCGTCGATCCGCTGGCCGGATCTTATTACGTTGAGTCGTTGACCGATCAGATCGTCAAACAGGCTCGATCCATCATCGCTCAGATCGACGAAGCCGGGGGTATGGCGAAAGCGATCGAAGCGGGTTTGCCAAAACGCATGATCGAAGAAGCGTCTGCGCGTGAGCAGTCACTGATCGATCAGGGCAAACGCGTGATTGTTGGCGTTAACAAGTACAAGCTGGATCACGAAGACGAAACCGATGTCCTTGAGATAGACAACGTGATGGTACGTAACGAGCAGATTGCTTCACTGGAGCGCATTCGCGCCACCCGCGATGATGCTGCCGTAACCGCCGCACTGAATGCTCTGACTAATGCGGCACTGCAAAACGGAAACCTGCTGGCTGCTGCTATTAATGCGGCACGCGTTCGCGCGACATTGGGTGAAATCTCCGATGCGCTGGAAGCCGCTTTTGACCGTTATCTGGTGCCGAGCCAGTGTGTTACCGGCGTGATTGCGCAAAGCTATCATCAGTCGGAAAAATCAGCTTGCGAATTTGATGCCATTGTTGCGCAAACGGAACAGTTCCTCGCGGATAACGGCCGTCGCCCGCGCATCCTGATCGCCAAAATGGGGCAGGATGGACACGATCGCGGGGCCAAAGTCATTGCTAGCGCCTATTCCGATCTTGGATTTGACGTTGATTTAAGTCCGATGTTCTCGACACCAGAAGAGATCTCCCGCCTGGCGGTGGAAAACGACGTTCATGTGGTGGGCGCGTCCTCACTCGCTGCCGGGCATAAAACGCTGATCCCGGAACTGGTAGAAGCCCTCAAAAAATGGGGACGCGAAGATATCTGCGTAGTCGCTGGCGGCGTTATTCCACCGCAGGATTATGCCTTCCTGCAAGAACGCGGCGTGGCGGCGATTTATGGTCCGGGTACGCCCATGCTCGACAGCGTACGTGATGTACTGAATCGGATTAGCCAGCGTCATGATTAACGAAGCCACGCTGGCAGACAACATTCGGCGCTTACGTCAGGGTGAGCGTGCCACACTCGCCCAGGCGATGACGCTGGTAGAAAGCCGTCATCCACGTCATCTGGAACTAAGCACTCAGTTGCTCGACGCCATCATGCCGTTTTGTGGTAATGCACTGCGCCTGGGCGTTACCGGCACACCTGGCGCGGGGAAAAGTACCTTTCTTGAAGCCTTCGGTATGTTGCTGATTCGCCAGGGGCTGAAAGTCGCGGTGATTGCCGTCGATCCCAGCAGCCCAGTGACCGGTGGCAGCATTCTTGGCGATAAGACTCGGATGACCGAACTGGCGCGTGCCGATGCGGCATTTATTCGCCCGGTTCCGTCATCCGGTCATCTGGGCGGCGCCAGCCAGCGGGCGCGGGAGTTAATGCTGTTATGCGAGGCGGCAGGTTATGACGTGGTGATCGTTGAAACCGTCGGTGTCGGGCAGTCGGAAACCGAAGTCGCCCGCATGGTGGACTGTTTTATCTCACTGCAAATCGCCGGTGGTGGTGATGATCTCCAGGGCATTAAAAAGGGACTGATGGAGATGGCAGATCTGATTGTCATTAACAAAGACGATGGCGATAACCACGCGAATGTCGCCATTGCCCGCCACATGTACGAGGGCGCTCTGCATATTCTGCGTCGCAAATATGACGAATGGCAGCCGCAGGTTCTCACCTGTAGCGCGCTGGAAAAATGCGGTATCGATGAGATTTGGCGCGCAATTATCGATTTCAAAACCGCACTTACCGCCAGCGGTCGTTTGCAACAAATGCGGCAACAACAATCGGTGGAATGGCTGCGTAAACAAACCGAAGAAGAAGTGCTGCACCACCTGTTCGCGAATGAAGATTTCGATCGTTATTACCGCCAGACGCTATTAGCAGTCAAAAACAATACTCTCTCGCCGCGCACCGGCTTGCGGCAGCTCAGTGAATTTATCCAGGCTCAATATTTTGAATAAAGGAATTTTTATGTATTATCAGTATGTTAATGTCATTATCATCAACAAAGTTGCGGTCATTGAGTTTAACTATGGCCGCAAACTCAATGCATTGAGTAAAGTCTTTATTGACGACCTGATCCAGGCACTAAGCGATCTCAACCGACCAGAAATTCGTTGTATCATTCTGCGTGCTCCGAGTGGTTCCAAAGTCTTCTCCGCAGGCCACGACATCCATGAACTGCCATCAGGCGGTCGCGATCCTCTCTCTTACGATGATCCGCTACGGCAAATTACCCGTATGATCCAAAAATGCCCCAAACCGATCATTTCGATGGTCGAAGGTAGCGTCTGGGGAGGTGCTTTTGAAATGATCATGAGTTCCGATCTGATCATCGCTGCCAGCACGTCGACCTTCTCAATGACCCCAGTTAACCTTGGCGTACCGTATAACCTGGTGGGCATCCACAACCTGACCCGCGACGCGGGCTTCCACATCGTCAAAGAACTGATTTTTACCGCTTCGCCAGTCACCGCCCAACGCGCGCTGGCTGTTGGCATTCTCAACCACGTTGTTGACATCAGCGAGCTGGAAGATTTCACCCTGCAAATGGCGCACCACATTTCCGAAAAAGCACCGCTGGCGATCGCGGTAATCAAGGAAGAACTGCGCGTACTGGGCGAGGCGCACACGATGAATTCAGACGAATTTGAACGTATTCAGGGGATGCGCCGAGCGGTTTATGACAGCGAGGATTATCAGGAAGGTATGAATGCTTTCCTGGAAAAACGTAAACCTAATTTCGTCGGTCATTAATGCTCAGCGAATGAAGGAGTAAAAGATGAATATGATCTGGGCAAGGATGACCGCCGATGAAGCGGCGGAAATTATCCAGCACAATGATATGGTAGCATTCAGCGGCTTTACCCCTGCGGGTTCACCTAAAGCTCTACCTGTCGCTATTGCTCATCGTGCCAACGAACAACATGAGGCGAAAAAACCGTACCAGATTCGCCTGCTAACCGGCGCGTCAATTAGCGCCGCCGCCGATGACGTGCTCTCTGAAGCTAACGCCGTTTCATGGCGCGCTCCGTATCAAACATCATCTGGGTTACGCCAAAAGATCAATCAGGGGGCAGTCAGTTTTGTTGATCTACACTTGAGCGAAGTCGCGCAAATGGTTAACTACGGCTTCTTCGGCGACATTGATGTTGCGGTAATTGAAGCCTCAGCCATCGAGCCGGATGGACGTGTCTGGTTAACCAGTGGGATCGGTAACGCTCCGACCTGGTTACTGCGGGCCAAGAAAGTAATCATTGAACTCAATCACTATCATGATCCGCGCGTTGCGGAACTGGCGGATATTGTGATTCCTGGCGCACCACCGCGACGCAATAGCGTTTCGATCTTCCATGCGATGGATCGCGTCGGTACTCGTTATGTGCAAATTGATCCGAAAAAGATTGTTGCGGTCGTGGAAACCAACTTACCTGATGCAGGTAAGCTGCTGGATAAGCAAAATCCCATGTGCCAACAGATCGCCGACAATGTGGTTACCTTCTTATTACGTGAAATGGCACAGGGGCGCATTCCGCCGGAATTTCTGCCACTGCAAAGTGGGGTAGGCAACATCAATAATGCGGTAATGGCGCGTCTCGGGGATAACCCGGATATTCCACCGTTTATGATGTATTCGGAAGTGCTACAGGAATCAGTAGTTCATCTTCTGGAAACCGGAAAAATCACCGGAGCCAGCGCCTCCAGTCTGACTATCTCCGCCGATTCACTGCGCAAGATTTATGACAATATGGACTATTTCTCCTGTCGGATTGTGTTACGTCCGCAGGAGATTTCCAATAACCCGGAAATTATCCGCCGCCTTGGTGTTATCGCTCTGAACGTCGGCCTGGAGTTTGATATTTACGGGCACGCCAACTCAACGCATGTTGCCGGAGTTAATTTAATGAACGGTATCGGCGGCAGCGGTGATTTTGAACGCAATGCTTATCTGTCCATCTTTATGGCGCCGTCGATCGCCAAAGAAGGAAAAATATCAACCATCGTGCCGATGTGTAGTCATGTTGATCACAGCGAGCACAGCGTGAAAGTGATCATCACTGAACAAGGGATCGCCGACCTGCGCGGCCTCTCTCCACTTCAACGCGCACGCGCTATCATCGATAACTGCGCCCATCCCATGTACCGTGACTATTTGCATCGCTATCTGGAAAATGCCCCAGGAGGGCATATTCACCACGATCTTAGCCACGTTTTCGATCTGCATCGTAACTTGATCGAAACGGGTTCAATGCTGGGTTAATTGCTCGTACCATCACGATCTTCAGCAATTTGCTGTAGTATCGTGGCGGTATAGCGATGATTTTTCAGTGAATAGAGGTATTCCTGCATATACATTGGCGTATGCGGCGCATCGAAATATTTCAGCGTTGCCGGATTCACCAGTCGCCAGGCAAAATGTGGAATGACTGTCAGAAAATGTCCGCGCTCAACGGCGCTGATTTTGGCCATAAAACTGTAGGGGCGATAAATGATTGTTGGATTGATCCCACAAGGGCGCATGTTCGCATCAATCATCGCTTCATAGTTAGCGCGGTTCTGAAAGCGCATCTGTAACCACGGTAACTCCTGTAATAACTCCTGCTCCTGACGTTCTTCAAAACGGCGGGAAACAAGAAACCCCAGTCGCAGCGGCGACAGTTCGCTGATAGTTAGATTTTCCAGCCCCTTAACACGGGCGGATACATGCTGCGGAGAGATAATAAAATCAAACTGGCGGTAGAAGAGATTATCGATAACCCCATTTTCGCTAAACTCAACCGGCTGGGCAGTCACCCCTTCATATTTATCACCAAGACTGATTAGCTGATCAAAAATAATCGTCGGATACGTATTATCGATGCCAATGACAATTTCATGAGAATGACGCCCGGAATTATGAATTTCATTATCAATAGCAGAAAGTCGTTGGTAAACCGGAAATAGTTTTTGATAAAGTTCCTGTCCGGCTTTATTGAGACTAATGTTGTTATCTTTACGGGTAAACAGCGTATAACCAATTTGTTCCTCCAGCGCGGCAATACTTTTGCCAAACGGTGAAGCCGTCATATGTATTTTTTCTGCTGCCCTGGCAATATTATTGGTTTGCGCTAATAAAATAAAATTGCGCATCTTTTTTGAAATAAAAATATCCATACCCTCTCCCCAAACATCACTGTCCGCTTAACCGTTTCAGTTATTCAATCTTTGATGATATCGCGAGCAAAGATAGGTAATTGCATCATGGTTTTACAGAAAATTACAGAAAAAGGAGACGATATAAGGTGAAGACATTAGCCCGACAAATGAGTCGGGCTAAATGTATTATTGTGCGGTAGGTGTTTTTGCCGGTTGCTGATCAACGGGTTCTAACTGGAAGACCACATCCACCTGGTCATCAAACTGAATAGCGGCCTGCTCGTAAGTTTCCTGAGTAGAAACCGGCGCGGCATCAGCTTTCATCATCCGAACCATCGGGCTGGGCTGATAGTTGGAAACATGGTAGCGCACGCTATACACCGGTCCCAGTTTGCGATTAAAGCCATTCGCCAGCTCCTGCGCCTGATGAATCGCGTTATCTATCGCAGCCTTACGCGCTTTATCTTTATAGGCATCCGGTTGCGCTACTCCCAGCGAAACAGAACGAATTTCATTAAGACCAGCCTTCAGCGCGCCATCCAGCAAAGAATTCAGCTTGTCTAACTGACGAACTGTTACCTCTACCGTTCTCACTGCCCGGTAGCCTTTCAGAATACTTTTGCCATCCTGGTAATCGTAATCTGGCTGGGTACGTAAATTCGCAGAACTGATATCTTTTTTCGCGATCTGATTGAGTTCAAGGAAAGAGATATATTGCGCCACGCGCTCATCCGCTTGTTTTTTGGCGGTAGCAGCATCCTTCGCGGCCACATTAACTTCAATAGCAAGAGTGGCAATGTCTGGCACCGCATCTACGCTTGCCGTTCCTGAAGTGACAATGTGCGGACCATCCGGTAGTTCATTGGCCTGTACTGCCATCCCGCTGAAACCCATCAATGCCGCCAGGGCGATAACTTTGAACTTCACGTTAGTCTCTCCGTGTTTATTTACTTGCCCAAAATTCAAAACCTCTGTAGGCAAGCTTAGCGTCTCTGTTTTTATTTTCCATCAGATAGCGCCTAACTGAACAAGGCTTGTGCATGGGCAATACCATCTCTCGCCAGCTGTAGGGCGATAAACCACATTACGCCACCAACAATAATATTAATAATACGCTGCGCTTTGGCGGTACGCAGACGCGGTGCCAACCAGGCTGCGAGAAGAGCCAGACCAAAGAACCACAAGAAAGAGGCGCTAATCGTCCCAAGCGCAAACCAGCGTTTTGGTTCAACATCGAGCTGCCCGCCGAGGCTCCCCAATACCACAAAGGTATCCAGATAAACATGGGGATTCAGCCAGGTCACTGCCAGCATGGTGGCAATAATTTTCCAGCGTCCCTGTTTCATGACTTCAGCACTAACCAGCTCAATATTACTGCTCATCGCCGTTTTAAAAGCGCCAAAACCATACCACAGCAAGAAGGCAACGCCGCCCCAGGTGACCAGCGCCAGCAACCACGGTGACTGCATCAGTAACGCGCTACCGCCAAAAATCCCGGCGCAAATCAGAACCAAATCGCTGATTGCACAAAGTAAGGCAATCATAATGTGGTACTGGCGGCGAATACCCTGATTCATCACAAAAGCATTTTGTGGACCGAGCGGCAGGATCATAGCCGCCCCAAGTGCAAGACCTTGAAAGTAATAAGAAAACACGTTGGATATTCCGAATTAAGTATCTGATGCAGAGAATATAGCGCGGGAATGTTATTAGTGGAAATTGATATTATTAATTGGCAATCAGAATAACTAATAAGAGAGAGGCCAGATAAATTATCTGGCCTCAGCGTTGATTATGCAGCTTTGTCCTCTTTCACCCGCTTAAAATTCACATCCATTTGCGGATACGGGAAGCTGATACCAGCGGCATCAAACTCGCGTTTAATACGCTCCAGCACATCCCAGTAAACGTTTTGCAGATCGCCGCTGTTACTCCAGACGCGGACCACGAAATTAATCGAAGATGCGCCAAGCTCGTTCAGACGCACGGTCATTTCGCGATCTTTTAAAATGCGATCGTCAGACTGGATAATATCGGTCAGGATCTGCTTCACCTGATCGATATCGGAATCATACGCCACACCAATGATAAATTCGTTACGGCGCGCAGGCTCGCGAGAGAAGTTAATAATATTACCGGCAATAATTTTACCGTTCGGAATAACGATAATTTTACCGTCTGCAGTGCGCATAGTCGTAGAGAAAATCTGCACGCTCTGCACTGTACCGGCAACACCGCCGAGGTCGACATATTCACCGGCACGGAACGGACGGAACAGTACCAGCAACACACCAGCGGCCAGGTTAGACAGAGAACCCTGCAACGCCAAACCTACAGCTAAACCTGCGGCACCCAGCACGGCGATAACCGATGCAGTTTGTACCCCCACACGACCTAACGCTGCGATCAGCGTAAAAGCAATAATCGCATATCGGGCTAATGCAGAGATAAAATCAGCAACGGTGGCATCTATGTTACGGGAGATCATCAGGCGATTCACCGCGTTGGAGATCATCCGCGCGATAATCAAACCAATGATGATGATCGCGAGAGCCGCCACGATGTTTACGGCATAACTCAGCAACAGCGCCTGGTTGTTCACCAACCAGGAACCTGCACCGTGTATGCTATCGACAACATTCAAATCTTCCATTCAATATTCCTTTTTAACTGACTCAAAATGGAGAAATACACTCCGCTGCCTTATGACGGGCAGTCTGACAAGGGTAAACAATAAAGCATAATTTTGCCAAATAGATCACAGATTTCTCCTGTCCATCACCTTGCTTTTGGCGAAAAAAAAGACCCGCAGAGCGGGTCTTGAGATAAGCAGAAAGGAATATCTTACAGAACGTCGATCGCGTTCAGTTCCTTGAATGCTTTTTCCAGACGAGCGATCATCGAAGTCTGACCGGCACGCAGCCATACACGCGGATCGTAGTATTTCTTGTTCGGCTGATCTTCGCCTTTCGGGTTGCCCAGCTGACCCTGCAGGTAAGCTTCGTTTTCTTTGTAGTAGTTCAGAACACCTTCCCAGGTTGCCCATTGGGTATCGGTATCGATGTTCATTTTCACTACGCCGTAGCTTACGGAGTCTTTGATTTCCTGAGCAGTAGAACCGGAACCGCCGTGGAATACGAAGTTCAGGCTGTTGTGCGGCAGGTTGTGTTTCTTAGAAACATATTCCTGAGAGTCGCGCAGGATAGTCGGAGTCAGAACCACGTTACCCGGCTTGTAAACGCCGTGTACGTTACCGAAGGACGCTGCGATGGTGAAACGCGGGCTGATTTTGCTCAGCTCGGTGTATGCGTAATCAACGTCTTCTGGCTGGGTGTACAGTGCAGAAGCGTCCATGTGGCTGTTGTCCACGCCATCTTCTTCACCACCGGTGCAACCCAGTTCGATTTCCAGAGTCATGCCGATTTTGGACATGCGCTCCAGGTATTTAGAGCAGATTTCAATGTTCTCTTGCAGAGATTCTTCAGACAGGTCGATCATGTGGGAAGAGAACAGCGGCTTGCCGGTAGCAGCGAAGTGTTTTTCACCCGCGTCCAGCAGACCGTCGATCCACGGCAGCAGTTTCTTCGCGCAGTGGTCGGTATGCAGAATAACCGGAACACCATAATGTTCAGCCATCTGGTGAACGTGATGCGCACCAGAGATCGCGCCCAGGATAGCAGCACCCTGCGGAACGTCAGATTTCACGCCTTTACCAGCGATAAAGGAAGCACCACCGTTGGAGAACTGAACGATAACCGGCGCTTTAACTTTAGCAGCTGTTTCCAGTACGGCGTTGATGGAGTCAGTACCGACGCAGTTTACTGCTGGCAGTGCGAAGTTGTTTTCTTTTGCTACCTGGAAAACTTTCTGTACGTCATCACCAGTGATTACGCCAGGTTTTACGAAATCAAAAATCTTAGACATGTCTCTTGTCCTGTATCGTCGGGCCTTATACTCGTCATACTTCAAGTTGCATGTGC
>NZ_AEJZ01000252.1:0-34735 GCF_000208525.1 Escherichia sp. TW14182 | reverse complement strand
ACTATCAGTAAGTTGGAGTCACTACCAAGGCGCACATGATACCGGAGTTAATCATTTCAGGGGAAGACGCGAAAGGTGAGTTCTTGATGTCGGTTCCGGGAAAAATGCTGCTTTGCAGCGTTTGCTTGTTGGCTGTGGAGAAGGGGCGCAACATTGTCTGGTTGAAGAAACCTTCTCCTTCAGAGCCATAGTCCCCTTTACATTTAAGTTGTAATATAAATGCACCTTAAGAGTGTGGAGGCAGCATGTCCGGTAAGCGTATCTCTCGTGAAAAACTGACGATTAAAAGAATGATCGATCTTTATCAAGCGCAATGCCCGCAGGCGTCAGCGGAGCCGGGGCATTACGATGCGCTGTTTGCTTACGCGCAAAAGCGGCTGGATAAATGTGTGTTCGGCGAAGAGAAACCAGCCTGTAAGCAGTGTCCGGTTCACTGTTATCAGCCAGCAAAGCGTGAGGAGATGAAGCAGATTATGCGTTGGGCAGGGCCGCGAATGCTGTGGCGTCATCCGATCTTAACCGTGCGTCATCTGATTGATGACAAGCGTCCGGTGCCGGAATTGCCGGAAAAATATCGCCCGAAGAAACCACGTGAATAGCGTGCCGGATAGATCTTCCTGTCCGGCACTCCAGACGATTAAACCAACGCCGCTTTATCAATTCCCAGCCGCTTCATCCGTGACAGCAGGGTCGTGCGTTTTAACCCCAGACGTTGCGCAGCGCCTTTCGGACCCGCGACTACGCCGTTCGTCTCTTTTAATACGCGAACAATCAGTTGATATTCATCTTCGCCTTCCTGAGCGACGACCGTTGCAGCAGGCGGCGTTTCGGGTTCTGGCAGTGAGATATCGGGTAAAGAGAGTTGTAGAACATTACCGCGAGTCAGCAGTACCGCACGCTCAATAACATTTTCCAGTTCGCGCACGTTACCCGGCCATTCCATGTTGCTCAATATGCGCAGTGTCTCGGCAGGAATGCTGTCGATATTGCGCCCCAGTCGGCGGGCAATTTTGAAGGTAAAGGCTTTCGCCAGCAGCGGAATATCTTCCGGGCGCTCGCGTAACGGCGGCAGGTGGATCGGGAAGACGTTCAGGCGGTAATAGAGATCGCTACGGAACTCGCGGTCGGCGACCATTTTTTTCAGATCGCGATTAGTTGCGGCGATTAAACGCACGTCTGTCTGAATGATTTTGTTGCTGCCGAGGCGTTCAAACTCCTGCTCCTGTAATACGCGCAGCAACTTCGGCTGTAACTCCAGTGGCATATCACCCACTTCATCGAGGAACAGCGAACTTTTATCCGCCAGTTCAAAACGACCGATGCGCTGGGCGCTGGCACCGGTAAAGGCACCACGTTCATGACCAAACAGATCGCTTTCCAGTAATCCGGCAGGCATGGCGGCGCAGTTCATTTTCACCATGCGACGATTATTACGCCCACTGAGATTATGGATTGCGCGGGCAATCAGCTCTTTACCCGTGCCAGTTTCACCGAGGATCAGAACGGTACTGTCGCTTTGCGCCACCATTTCAACTTGTTTAAGCACGCTGTACATGGCTTCGCTGCGACCAATAATCTCGCCAAATTCACTATCCACTTTGTTGAGTTGTTCCGTCAGGGCAAGGTTTTCATCAACCAGCCGCTCTTTCAGACGGTGGATTTCCTGGTAGGCGAGGGCATTATCCACGGCGATTGCCACTCGTTCGGCAATCTGGCGCAGCAAACTCAGGTTGGTGGTGGTAAATGTTTTCTCTTCGCACTGTGCCAGTTTCAGCACGCCCAGCATGGTATTGCCAGACATCAACGGCAGCAGGCACAGCGTCTGGATCTGGTTGCCCCAGGTATCGAACAACATGCGTTCGTAGGGGGCTAAATCATCCCGCTCGTGGAGATTAATCAGCAGCATCTCTTTGCTTTTAAATACGCGCTCGGTGAGGGTTCCGGCCTCATCAACTTCACTCTGTTCGTGAGTGGGATGCTGTTTATCGAGATAGTGAGTGGAGTAGACGTTGAGTTTGTTTTTGCGGTGGCTGCGTAAGACGATGCTGATATCGTCAATGTCGAAGTAGTAGTGGATCTCTTTCGCCACTTCGCTGACCAGTTCGTCCATGTCCAGGCGGGAGAGTACCGCATTGGTGATGGCAACCAGAATGCGGAAGTTATCCCGTTCCCGACATAACAGTTCGTAGTCGACATTGTTGATGATGCGACTCTGAATTTGCTCGGTGACAACAGAAACAATCTGCGTAAAAGTTTGCAGGCGATTGAACTCTTTTTCGCTCCACGGGCGATCGTCATAACGAATAAATTCACAGCCGCCAAAAATATGTCCTTCCGCTGCCTGTGGCATCAGGCAATAGTGACCAAATTTAGGGTATAGCCCGCTTGTGGCCAGTTGTGGCCAGGTTTCACAAAATTCTTCGTAGCTGCAATGCAGCGTATCAGGACGTGACAAAATGCTGCGCACCGGCCCATGTGCCAGAACGGTTTCGTCTTCGTATTTTATAGGGGGTTCTTTGTCACGCGACGCGTAATAAGTCGCACGTTGAGTCTGCGCTTGCCACAACACAATCGCCGCGTTGTCGGCGAGCGCAGAACGCTTTACCAGTTGCGAAAGAGCCTCACACAGCGAGGCCAGATCGGGCTGCTGCAATAGTGTCCGAGTGATGTCGAACAACCCTTGTTGCCCGAGATCACTCATCGGTGTATACGACATGTTGTTCTTCCAGGAAAGCACCGCTAAGCGGTGCAAAAGGTAAATGACAAATTATAGGAGCTTTAGATTTTTATTAGCATATACGAGGCAGCGGTTCGGCGTGAGGTAGATCGAGAGTTCGTTTCACGCCATAAAGCCCTGCGAGACGAACACCTTTACGTTCCACCACTTCGCCAATTAACGCCGCATCCTGTCCTAGTGGATGGGAATGCAGCGCCGCCAACACTTGCTCAGCCGCGTTACGCTCTACGGCAATCACCAGCTTACCTTCGTTGGCAAAGTTGAGGGCGTCCAGCCCCAGCAGCTCACAAACGCCGCGCACGGCAGGTTTAACCGGTAGCGCAGCTTCTGAAAGTTCAATGCCGCAACCGCAGGCTGCCGCAAACTCATGAACCACCGCATTCACCCCACCACGGGTGGCATCGCGCAGCGCCTTCACGCCGGGAATGTCTCGCAGCGTCTGAATCAGCGGCGTCAGCACCGCGCAGTCGCTGACCAGTTCGCCATCCAGCCCCAGTTGTTCGCGCAAGTTAAGGATAGTCGCACCGTGGTCGCCGAGCGTACCGCTAACCAGCAATACATCGCCGGCGGTCAGGGTTTGTGCACCCCAGTGAATATTTGCCGGGATCGTGCCCATGCCTGCGGTGTTGATAAACAGTTTATCTGCCGCGCCGCGCTGCACCACTTTAGTATCGCCAGTAACAATGGCAATACCTGCCGCACGGGCGGTTTCTGCCATGCTGGTCACTACGGCTTTCAGTGTCTCCATCGGCAATCCTTCTTCGAGGATAAAGCCACAGGAGAGATAGCGCGGAATAGCGCCACTGACCGCAACGTCATTCGCGGTGCCGCAAATTGCCAGCTTGCCGATATTGCCGCCAGGGAAAAACAGCGGGTCAATGACGTAACTGTCGGTGGAGAACGCCAGACGGTCGCCTTCCGCTACCAGCTGCGCCAGATCAAGACGTGCCTGATCTTCCTGCTCTGCCAGCCACGGGTTGGCAAAGGCTTCCATAAACAGGCTGTTGATTAATTGCTGCATCGCCTGGCCGCCGCTGCCGTGGGCGAGTTGGATATTATTCACGCTTCACTCTCCTGCTGACGATACTGATACCACGCGGCGCACGCTCCTTCAGAGGAGACCATCAGCGCGCCGAATGCGGTTTGAGGATTACAGGTGTTACCAAAAAGCGGGCATTGATGCGGCTTACATTTGCCCGTCAATACTTCGCCACAGCGCGCGCGTGGATCATCGCAAACCTGCTGCGGTGCCGGGCGGAAATGCGCTTCAGCGTCAAATCGCTGATAATCCGGCGTCAGATGCACGCCAGAAGATTCGATCACCCCAAGGCCACGCCATTCGCTATCGCCGTTAACACAGAACACGTCGGCTATCGCCTGTTGCGCCAGCAGGTTACCTGCGTCAGGCACCACCCTACGGTACTGATTCTCTACTTTGCTGTGGGCCGCTATTTTCTGCTCTACCAGCATCACCACGCCTTGTAGTAGATCAAGTGGTTCGAAACCAGCGACCACCAGCGGACGATTAAAATCGCTGGCGATAAAATTATAGGCATCAGTGCCGATAACCATACTAACGTGACCGGGCGCAAGAAACGCGTCGATACCGTTATCTGGCTGTTCCAGCAAACTGCGCAGCGTCGGGATAAGCGTAATGTGCTGGCAGAAGAAGTAAAAATTCTGCACATCGCGGGCTTTCGCCTGTTGCAGAGTGATGGCCGTCGTCGGCATGGTGGTTTCAAAACCTAAGCCGAAGAATACCACTTTACGGGTTGGATTCTCCTGCGCCAGTTTCAACGCATCCATTGGCGAGTAAACGATGCGCACATCGGCACCGCGTGCTTTTGCCTGCAACAGCGAACCCTGTTTCCCTGGTACGCGCATGGCATCGCCAAAGGTACAGAAGATGACTTCCGGATGGCTGGCAATCTCCACGCAGGTGTCGATTCTACCCATTGGCAGTACGCACACCGGGCAACCCGGACCGTGGATAAACTCAACGTTTTCCGGCAGTAACTGGTCGAGGCCGAATTTAAAAATGGCGTGGGTATGACCGCCACACACTTCCATAATGCGCAGAGGGCGTTCGGCAGTGTAAGAGAGATGTGAAGCACGTTCGCGCAGATGCTCAATTAACTGCATCACCTGTTCCGGCGCGCGATATTCATCAACAAAACGCATTATTTTTCCTCGCCATACAACAGCGCGCCAACATCCGGCTCAACGTCAAACATATTTTGTAATGCGTCGAGGGTGTCGCGCGCTTCGGCTTCATTAATTACGCTCATGGCAAAGCCAACGTGAACCAGTACCCACTGGCCCACGCGCGGCTGACCGTTTTCATCGCAGCTGCCGACTAACGTTAAATCGACATCGCGCTGAATGCCGCAGACGTCGACTTTCGCCTGGTTGCCGTCAATGGTGCGAATCTGGCCGGGAACGCCTATGCACATCGCTGTGTCTCCAGCCAGTTCAGCCACTGGTCCATCCCTTCGCCGCTGGTGGCGGAAATGAGGATGATTTCAATTTCTGGATTGACTTCGCGGGCGCAGGCGATGCATTTCTCAACGTCGAAATTGAGATACGGCAGCAGGTCAACTTTGTTGAGCAGCATCAGCGAGGCGGCGGCAAACATATGCGGATATTTCAGCGGTTTGTCTTCGCCTTCGGTAACGGAAAGCACCGCCACTTTGTGTTTTTCACCGAGATCGAAGCTGGCCGGGCATACGAGGTTGCCAACGTTTTCGATAAACAGAATACCGTTATCGTCCAGCGGCAGACGCGGTGCGGCGTCGGCAATCATCTGTGCGTCAAGATGGCAGCCTTTACCGGTGTTCACCTGAATCGCTGGTGTGCCGGTAGCGCGAATGCGTGCGGCATCGTTCACGGTTTGCTGGTCGCCTTCAATAACCGCGCACGGAACGCTGTCTTTCAGGCGCATTAAGGTTTCCGTCAGCAGCGTGGTTTTACCGGAACCGGGGCTGGATACCAGGTTGAGCACCAGTTGATTACGGGCAGCAAAACGCGCGCGGTTACGTTCAGCCAGGCGATTATTTTTGTCCAGCACGTCAATTTCGACTTCCAGCATCCGGCGCTGGCTCATGCCCGGCGCGTGTGTGCCTGCTTCGCCATGACCGTAATGCAGGTCGCCCTCTTCGGTCTGGCTGGGGGTAAATTCAGGCGCTTTAATGCCGGTTATTTTCATCTTCGGGCGTGCAGCCGGGGCAAAAGGCGCGCTACGAAACGCGGAATGAGGGTTATGTTCATCACCCTCGATATACAGGTTGCCTTCACCGCAACCGCATGTTGTACACATCGCTCACTCCTGGTCTATTTCTATCCGCCGAATCTGTAAACCGTCGTCTGCCACAATGCGCAGCATGTCGCCATGACACTGTGGGCAGCGGCGGACGCGCTGGGTCAGTAGCGTCACATACTGTTGGCATGTTTCACACCAGCATTCGGCCTCTTGTTCTTCGAGGTGCAGTTTACAACCTTCCGCCACGCTGCCACGGCAAACCAGATCAAAACAAAAGGCAAGAGAGCTGGTTTCGACACAAGAAAATGCGCCAATTTTGAGCCAGACCCCAGTTACGCGTTTTGCACCGTGCTTTGCGGCCTGTTGTTCAATCAATTCCAGTGCCCGTTGGCAGAGGGTTATTTCGTGCATATCGCCTCCCATTAACTATTGCCAGCTATAAGCAATAATTGTGCCAGTGTTGACTATCCCTGCGGTGAATAATGTCGATGATGTCGAAATGACACGTCGACACGGCGTCGAAATTCAGCGGAATCATAAAAATCACCTAAATAACAATGAATTAAAAATTGGCACAAAAAATGCTTAAGGGCAGGCATCTCTGTTAAACGGGTAACCTGACAATGACTATTTGGGAAATAAGCGAGAAAGCCGATTACATCGCACAGCGGCATCGTCGCCTACAGGACCAGTGGCATATCTATTGCAATTCGCTGGTTCAGGGGATCACGTTATCAAAAGCGCGTTTGCATCACGCGATGAGCTGCGCGCCAGATAAAGAACTCTGTTTCGTTCTTTTTGAACATTTTCGCATTTACGTCACCCTGGCGGATGGCTTTAACAGCCATACCATCGAGTATTACGTCGAAACGAAAGATGGCGAAGACAAACAGCGGATTGCACTGGCTCAGTTGAGCAGTGACGGCATGATTGATGGCAAGGTCAACATCCGTAATCGCGAACAAGTGCTGGAACACTATCTCGAAAAAATCGCCGGCGTTTACGACAGCTTATACACCGCCATTGAAAACAATACCCCGGTGAATTTAAGCCAACTGATAGAGGGACAAAGCTCGGCAGCATGAGCTGAGGCTTTGCCCGTTTTGCAGGCGTCATGCCTGTTTGGGGATGGGCGTGTCGATGAGTGTCGAAAATGACATTTCATCGGCATGTTTTCGTCAAAAATGACAATCACCTGAGGAATGCCTGGTGAATCGTTTTGTAATTGCTGACTCCACGCTCTGTATCGGCTGCCACACCTGTGAGGCCGCCTGTTCAGAGACGCATCGCCAGCACGGCCTGCAATCCATGCCGCGCCTGCGAGTGATGCTAAATGAAAAAGAATCTGCACCGCAGCTCTGTCACCACTGTGAAGATGCGCCCTGTGCGGTGGTCTGCCCGGTTAATGCCATCACCCGCGTTGATGGTGCCGTGCAGTTGAATGAAAGTCTGTGCGTAAGCTGCAAACTTTGCGGCATCGCCTGCCCGTTTGGCGCAATTGAATTTTCCGGCAGCCGTCCGCTGGATATTCCGGCAAATGCCAATACCCCGAAAGCGCCACCGGCACCGCCTGCTCCGGCGCGTGTCAGCACATTGCTTGACTGGGTGCCGGGCATTCGCGCGATCGCCGTCAAATGTGATCTTTGTAGCTTTGATGAACAAGGTCCAGCTTGCGTGCGGATGTGCCCAACCAAAGCCCTGCATCTGGTGGATAACACCGATATCGCCCGCGTCAGCAAACGTAAGCGTGAGCTGACTTTTAATACGGACTTTGGCGATCTCACCTTGTTTCAGCAGGCTCAAAGTGGAGAGGCTAAATGAGCGCAATTTCCCTGATCAACAGCGGCGTGGCGTGGTTTGTTGCCGCCGCTGTTCTGGCATTTCTCTTTTCTTTTCATAAGGCGCTGAGTGGCTGGATAGCCGGGATTGGCGGCGCGGTTGGTAGCGTATACACAGCAGCAGCAGGTTTCACCGTGCTGACGGGGGCGGTCGGCGTGAGCGGTACGCTGTCACTGGTAAGCTACGATGTGCAAATCTCTCCGCTTAACGCGATTTGGTTGATAACCCTCGGCCTGTGCGGCCTGTTTGTCAGCCTCTACAACATTGACTGGCATCGCCACGCGCAGGTGAAATGCAACGGTTTGCAGATCAATATGCTGATGGTTGCCGCCGTGTGCGCCGTCATTGCCAGCAATCTGGGCATGTTCGTGGTAATGGCCGAAATCATGGCTCTGTGCGCGGTGTTTCTCACCAGCAACAGCAAAGAGGGCAAACTGTGGTTTGCGCTGGGGCGTCTTGGCACTCTGCTGCTGGCGATTGCCTGCTGGCTGCTCTGGCAACGTTACGGCACGCTGGATCTGCGCCTGCTGGATATGCGCGTGCAACAGCTGCCGCTCGGTTCCGATATCTGGCTGCTCGGCGTGATTGGCTTTGGTCTGCTGGCCGGGATTATCCCGCTGCACGGCTGGGTGCCGCAGGCTCATGCTAACGCTTCTGCGCCTGCTGCCGCGCTGTTTTCCACGGTGGTAATGAAAATCGGCCTGCTGGGCATTTTAACCCTGTCTCTGCTGGGCGGTAACGCGCCGCTGTGGTGGGGAATTGCGCTGCTGGTGCTCGGCATGATCACCGCGTTCGTCGGTGGTTTGTATGCGCTGATGGAGCACAACATCCAGCGTCTGCTGGCTTACCACACACTGGAAAATATCGGCATCATCCTGCTGGGGCTGGGGGCTGGCGTAACGGGTATCGCGCTCGAACAACCGGCGCTGATTGCTCTTGGCCTGGTCGGTGGCCTGTACCATCTGCTTAATCATAGCCTGTTCAAAAGCGTACTGTTCCTTGGGGCGGGTAGCGTCTGGTTCCGTACTGGTCATCGCGATATCGAAAAACTCGGCGGCATTGGCAAGAAAATGCCGGTTATCTCCATCGCCATGTTAGTCGGGCTGATGGCAATGGCTGCGTTGCCGCCGTTGAACGGTTTTGCCGGTGAATGGGTTATCTATCAATCCTTCTTCAAACTGAGCAATAGCGGAACGTTCGTTGCCCGTCTGCTGGGGCCGCTGCTCGCCGTGGGGCTGGCAATTACCGGTGCGCTGGCGGTGATGTGTATGGCGAAAGTCTATGGCGTTACGTTCCTCGGCGCGCCGCGTACCAAAGAAGCCGAAAACGCCACCTGTGCGCCGCTCCTGATGAGCGTCAGCGTGGTGGCACTGGCGATTTGCTGCGTGATTGGCGGTGTTGCTGCGCCGTGGCTGCTGCCGATGCTGTCAGCAGCTGTACCTCTGCCGCTGGAGCCTGCTAACACCACCGTTTCTCAACCAATGATCACGTTGCTGCTGATTGCCTGCCCGCTGCTGCCATTCATCATTATGGCGATTTGCAAAGGCGACCGCCTGCCGTCGCGTTCCCGTGGCGCGGCATGGGTGTGCGGCTACGACCATGAAAAATCAATGGTGATTACTGCTCATGGTTTTGCCATGCCGGTGAAACAGGCGTTTGCGCCGGTGCTGAAACTGCGCAAAGTGCTGAATCCAGTGTCGCTGGTGCCGGGCTGGCAGAGCGAGGGGAGTGCGTTGCTGTTCCGCCGGATGGCGCTGGTTGAACTGGCGGTGCTGGTGGTGATTATTGTTTCACGAGGAGCCTGAGAATGAGTGTTTTATATCCGTTAATTCAGGCGCTGGTGTTATTTGCCGTTGCGCCGCTGCTCTCCGGTATAACCCGCGTGGCGCGCGCACGCTTGCATAACCGTCGCGGACCGGGCGTGTTGCAGGAATATCGCGACATTATCAAACTGCTGGGGCGTCAGAGTGTTGGCCCGGATGCCTCCGGCTGGGTGTTCCGCCTGACGCCATACGTGATGGTGGGCGTCATGCTGACTATCGCTACCGCGCTGCCGGTGGTGACCGTCGGTTCTCCGCTGCCGCAACTGGGCGATTTGATCACCTTACTGTATCTCTTTGCCATCGCGCGTTTCTTCTTTGCCATTTCCGGTCTGGATACCGGTAGCCCGTTTACCGCTATCGGCGCGAGCCGTGAAGCGATGCTCGGTGTGCTGGTCGAGCCGATGTTGTTGCTCGGCCTGTGGGTCGCGGCGCAGGTTGCCGGTTCCACCAACATCAGCAACATCACCGACACCGTTTACCACTGGCCTCTGAGCCAGAGCATCCCGCTGGTGCTGGCACTCTGTGCCTGCGCATTCGCCACCTTTATCGAAATGGGCAAACTGCCGTTCGACCTGGCGGAAGCCGAGCAGGAGTTGCAGGAAGGGCCGCTCTCTGAATACAGCGGCAGCGGCTTTGGCGTCATGAAATGGGGTATCAGCCTGAAACAGCTGGTGGTGTTGCAGATGTTCGTCGGGGTGTTTATTCCGTGGGGACAAATGGAAACCTTCACCGCTGGCGGGCTGCTGCTGGCGCTGGTGATTGCCATCGTCAAACTGGTGGTCGGCGTCCTGGTTATCGCGCTGTTCGAAAACAGCATGGCCCGTCTGCGTCTTGATATTACTCCGCGCATTACCTGGGCTGGGTTTGGCTTTGCATTTTTAGCGTTCGTCTCCTTGCTGGCGGCGTGATTAAAGAGAGTATGAGCATGTCTGAAGAAAAATTAGGTCAACATTATCTCGCCGCGCTGAATGAGGCATTTCCGGGCGTCGTGCTGGATCACGCCTGGCAGACCAAAGATCAGCTGACCGTGACCGTAAAGGTGAACTATCTGCCGGAAGTGGTGGAGTTCCTCTACTACAAACAGGGTGGCTGGCTGTCGGTACTGTTTGGTAACGACGAACGCAAACTGAATGGTCATTACGCCGTTTATTACGTGCTGTCGATGGAGAAGGGGACTAAGTGCTGGATCACGGTTCGCGTCGAAGTTGACGCCAACAAACCGGAATATCCGTCCGTGACGCCGCGCGTTCCGGCGGCGGTGTGGGGCGAGCGTGAAGTGCGCGATATGTACGGTTTGATTCCGGTTGGTCTGCCGGATGAACGTCGTCTGGTGCTGCCGGATGACTGGCCGGATGAACTTTATCCGCTGCGTAAAGACAGCATGGATTATCGTCAGCGTCCGGCACCGACCACCGATGCTGAAACCTACGAGTTCATCAACGAACTGGGCGACAAGAAAAACAACGTGGTGCCGATTGGCCCACTGCACGTTACCTCCGATGAACCGGGTCACTTCCGCCTGTTCGTTGACGGCGAAAACATTATCGACGCCGACTACCGCCTGTTCTACGTCCATCGCGGCATGGAAAAACTGGCGGAAACCCGTATGGGTTACAACGAAGTGACCTTCCTGTCGGATCGTGTTTGCGGGATCTGCGGCTTTGCCCACAGCACCGCCTACACCACGTCGGTGGAAAACGCGATGGGTATTCAGGTGCCAGAACGCGCGCAGATGATCCGCGCCATTCTGCTGGAGGTGGAACGCCTGCACTCGCATCTGCTCAACCTCGGCCTCGCCTGTCACTTTACCGGCTTTGACTCCGGCTTTATGCAGTTCTTCCGCGTGCGTGAATCTTCCATGAAAATGGCGGAGATCCTCACCGGGGCGCGTAAAACTTACGGTCTGAACCTGATCGGCGGGATTCGTCGCGATCTGCTGAAAGATGACATGATCCAGACCCGTCAACTGGCGCAGCAAATGCGTCGTGAAGTACAGGAGCTGGTGGATGTGCTGCTGAGTACGCCAAATATGGAACAGCGCACCGTCGGCATTGGTCGTCTGGATCCGGAAATCGCCCGCGATTTCAGTAACGTTGGCCCGATGGTGCGCGCCAGCGGCCACGCTCGTGATACCCGTGCTGATCACCCGTTTGTCGGTTATGGCCTGCTGCCGATGGAAGTTCACAGCGAGCAGGGCTGCGACGTTATTTCGCGTCTGAAAGTGCGTATCAACGAAGTCTTTACCTCGCTCAATATGATCGACTACGGCCTGGACAATCTGCCAGGCGGCCCGCTGGCGGTGGAAGGATTCACCTACATTCCACACCGTTTTGCGCTGGGCTTTGCCGAAGCGCCGCGCGGCGATGATATCCACTGGAGCATGACCGGCGATAACCAGAAGCTGTACCGCTGGCGCTGTCGTGCCGCGACCTACGCGAACTGGCCGACCCTGCGCTACATGTTGCGCGGCAACACCGTTTCTGATGCGCCGCTGATTATCGGTAGCCTCGACCCTTGCTACTCCTGTACCGACCGCATGACCGTGGTCGATGTGCGTAAGAAGAAGAGCAAAGTGGTGCCGTACAAAGAACTCGAGCGTTACAGCATTGAGCGTAAAAACTCGCCGCTGAAATAAGGAATCGCCATGTTTACCTTTATCAAAAAAGTCATCAAAACCGGCACGGCGACCTCGTCTTATCCGCTGGAGCCGATTGCGGTTGATAAAAACTTCCGTGGTAAGCCAGAGCAGAACCCGCAGCAGTGCATTGGCTGCGCGGCCTGCGTCAATGCCTGCCCGTCAAACGCCTTAACGGTTGAAACCGACCTCACCACCGGTGAGCTGGCGTGGCAGTTCAATCTTGGGCGCTGCATCTTCTGTGGACGCTGCGAAGAAGTCTGCCCGACGGCGGCAATCAAACTGTCGCAAGAGTACGAACTGGCGGTGTGGAAGAAAGAAGACTTCCTGCAACAGTCCCGCTTCGCGCTGTGCAACTGCCGCGTCTGCAATCGTCCTTTCGCCGTACAGAAAGAGATCGACTACGCCATTGCGCTGCTTAAGCACAATGGTGACAGCCGCGCGGAAAACCACCGCGAAAGCTTTGAGACTTGCCCGGAATGTAAGCGCCAGAAATGCCTGGTGCCGTCCGACCGTATTGAACTGACTCGCCATATGAAAGAGGCCATCTGATGAGCAATTTATTAGGCCCCCGTGACGCCAACGGCATTCCGGTTCCGATGACGGTGGATGAATCCATCGCCAGCATGAAGGCGTCGTTACTGAAAAAAATCAAACGTTCTGCCTACGTTTACCGCGTGGACTGCGGTGGCTGCAACGGCTGCGAAATTGAAATTTTCGCCACGCTTTCGCCGCTGTTCGATGCAGAACGCTTCGGTATTAAAGTTGTTCCGTCCCCGCGTCATGCGGATATTTTACTGTTTACCGGCGCGGTCACCCGTGCAATGCGATCCCCTGCGCTACGTGCGTGGCAGTCCGCGCCGGACCCTAAAATCTGTATCTCTTACGGTGCCTGCGGTAACAGCGGTGGCATTTTCCACGATCTCTACTGCGTGTGGGGCGGTACGGATAAAATCGTCCCGGTGGATGTTTACATCCCTGGTTGCCCGCCAACGCCTGCCGCCACGCTGTACGGCTTTGCAATGGCGCTCGGCCTGCTGGAGCAGAAAATCCATGCCCGTGAGCCAGGCGAACTGGATGAGCAACCGGCAGAGATTCTGCATCCGGATATGGTGCAGCCGCTGCGCGTGAAAGTGGATCGCGAAGCGCGTCGCCTGGCGGGTTACCGCTACGGTCGCCAGATTGCCGATGACTTCCTTACGCAATTAGGGCAGGGCGAAGAGCAGGTTGCTCGCTGGCTGGAAGCGGAAAACGATCCGCGTCTGAACGAGATTGTCAGCCATCTGAATCATGTTGTTGAAGAGGCGCGTATCCGATGAGTGAAAAGGTGGTGTTCAGTCAACTGAGCCGTAAATTTATTGATGAGAACGATGCCACGCCCGCCGAGGCGCAGCAGGTGGTCTATTACAGCCTGGCGATTGGTCACCACCTTGGGGTTATCGATTGTCTGGAAGCGGTGCTCACCTGCCCGTGGGATGAATATCTGGCATGGATTGCCACTCTGGAGGCGGGCAGCGAAGCCCGCCGCAAAATGGAAGGCGTGCCGAAATATGGTGAAATCGTCATCGACATTAACCATGTGCCGATGCTGGCCAACGCATTCGATAAAGCCCGGGCAACGCAAACTTCGCAGCAGAAGGAATGGAGTACAATGCTGTTAAGTATGCTGCATGATATTCATCAGGAAAACGCCATCTATTTGATGGTGAGGAGACTGCGTGACTGACGTTTTACTCTGTGTTGGTAATAGCATGATGGGCGATGATGGCGCAGGCCCGCTGCTGGCGGAAAAGTGCGCCGCCGCGCCGAAAGGTAATTGGGTGGTGATTGACGGCGGTAGCGCACCGGAAAACGACATTGTCGCCATCCGTGAACTGCGCCCTACGCGGTTACTGATTGTCGACGCCACGGATATGGGGCTAAACCCCGGCGAGATCCGCATCATCGATCCGGATGATATCGCCGAGATGTTTATGATGACTACCCATAACATGCCGTTGAACTACCTTATCGACCAGTTGAAAGAAGATATTGGCGAAGTGATTTTCCTCGGCATCCAGCCGGATATCGTCGGCTTTTACTACCCGATGACCCAGCCGATTAAAGATGCGGTAGAAACCGTTTATCAACGACTGGAAGGCTGGGAAGGGAATGGCGGATTCGCGCAGTTAGCGGTGGAAGAAGAGTAGTTTTTCAGTAAGGAATCAGGACAGGGATGTTCTTGATGAGGGAATCAGAACTGATAGCAAACGCCAGATTGCCCGCTGCGCTGCGCTTATCGGGCCTACCTGGTTCGTGCGACATGTAGGCCGGATAAGGCGTTTACGCCGCATCCGGCACGGTTACCTACTCTAAATCCTCACCATTACTGGCAATCACTTTTTTATACCACCAGAATGATTTCTTACGCGTGCGCGCCAGCGTACCGTTGCCTGCGTCGTCACGGTCTACGTAGACAAAACCGTAGCGTTTGCTCATTTCACCCGTTGAGGCGGAAACCAAATCAATACAGCCCCAGGTGGTGTAGCCCATCAGCGGAATGCCGTCTGCAATCGCTTCGCCCATTGCGCGGATATGTTCGCGTAAATAGCTGATGCGATAGTCGTCGTTAATCTCACCATTGGCAGCAAATTCATCTTTTGCGCCCAGGCCGTTTTCCACCAGAAACAGCGGCTTCTGATAACGGTCGTACATCATATTCATGGTGATACGCAGACCGAGTGGATCAATTCCCCAGCCCCAGTCGCTCACTTGCAGATACGGGTTACGCAGCGATTTCACCACGTTCGCCGCACTGCTGTTGTTGGCGTTCATCTCCGCCGAGGCGCAGCGCGAGGCGTAATAGCTGAAAGAGACAAAATCGACGGTGTTTTTCAGGATCTCATCATCGCCCGGTGCTTTGTCGATGGTTACCCCTTTTTCGCGAAATACGCGGGCAGAGTAAGCTGGGTACGCGCCCCGCGCCTGCACATCGATAAAAAACAGGTTTTCCCGATCTTTCTCCAGCGCCGCCCAGACATCTTCCGGCTTGCAACTGTAAGGGTAGAAGTTACCGCCCGCCAGCATACAGCCCACCTGATTTTGCGGGTTAACCTCATGGGCGATTTTGGTGGCTAATGCACTGGCAATCAGCTGGTGGTGTGCGGCCTGATATTTCACCTGATCCTGATTTTCCCCTTCTTCAAACACCAGACCCGCACCGGAGAACGGGCTATGCAACATAATGTTGATTTCATTGAAGGTTAGCCAGTATTTCACCAGGCCATCAAATGCTTCAAAACAGGTTCGGGCGTAGCGAGTGAAAAACTCCACCAGCTTACGGTTACGCCAGGAGCCATATTCCGTCACCAGATGCATCGGCACATCGAAGTGACACAACGTGACCAGCGGTTCGATACCGTACTTTTTACACTCTTCAAAGACAGAACGATAAAAAGCAATGCCCTGCTGGTTGGGCGTCAGCTCATCGCCCTGCGGGAAGAGGCGGCTCCAGGCTATTGAGGTACGGAAAACCTTGAATCCCATCTCTGCCATCAGGGCGATATCTTCTTTATACCGATGATAAAAATCCGTCGCCTCATGGCTGGGGTAAAACTCGTCATCGCGCAACTGAAAACGTTTTTCCAGCCCCAGTTTCACCGCCATTCGATGCTCGCCGTGTGGGATCATATCGACCGTGGTCAGCCCTTTGCCACCTTCACGGTACGCACCTTCAGACTGGTTGGCGGCAAGCGCGCCGCCCCATAAAAAACCTTCTGGAAATACTGACATTTTCATCCTCAATTAAGACTTACTTCTTTGGCGACGGTCGGTTGTACGCTCTGATGCTTTCGCGCCTCGGCAGCCGCTTCCTCAACAGGAATATCCTCAAAGCCGAGCAGCAGTGTGAGGATAAACGACAGCACCACCGCCAGCGCCATGACCGCGAACACCCAGACGATGCTCATTGGATTCGCCGGATCGAAGAACTGCACGCTGGTAAATAGCCCCGGCGCTGCCATTGAGTGGCTGGCAAGCCCCGCCATACCGGCAACCGCGCCGCAAATAAAACCGCTGATAAGACTGGCGATAAGCGGACGTTTCAGGCGGATCGCCACGCCGTATAACGCCGGTTCGGAAATCCCCGCCATGATGGCTGATGCCGCCGCAGCCAGTGCCGTCTGGCGCAGTTCCGGGTTTTTCGTTTTCCACGCCACCGCCAGCGATGAACCGCCCAGCGACAGGTTAGCGCCGATCTCTGACGGCATGACCATCCCTTCTTTTCCGGTTTCGGCAATGGTCTGAATGATGGTTGGCGTAAAGACGCGGTGCATCCCGGTCATTACCAGCAGCGGCCACAGCGCGCCCATAATGGCGACTGAAAGCCAGCCCAGATAACCATGAATGGTGTAAACCAGCGCCGAAATGGCGCTACCGATCCAGATACCAATCGGGCCAATCAGCAGGATTGCCAGCGGTGCGGCAATCAACACAATCAGCATCGGCTTGAGGAAGTTTTTTGTCACTGCCGGTGTAATGCTGTCCACCCAGCGTTCGATATATGACAGGCACCAGGTCATCACCAGCGCCGGGATCACCGTGTAGGTGTATTTCACCGCCGTGACCGGAATCAGGGCAAATTCAACATGTTCACCCTGAGCCGCTTTCGCCATCAGCTCAATGAAACTCGGATGTACCAGTACACCCGCGATGGCAATCGCCAGCGACATATTGGTTTTAAATTTGATGGCGGCAGAAGCCGCGACCATCAGCGGCAGGAAGAAGAAAGCACCGTCACCAATCACATTCAGAATGGTTAAGGTCGGCGATCCTTTTGTCAGCACACCGCTCATCTCGAGGATCATCGCCAGCAGTTTGACCATCGATCCGCCGATAATCGCCGGGATCAGCGGTGACATAGTGCCGATCAGCGCATCAAGGATCCCTGCACCAATGCGACGTAGCGTGAGCTTGGGTTTACCCACGGGCAGGGCGGGTTGCATATCTCCCGGCAGCAGGCTGACGATTTCCTGAAAGGCTTGTGAAACGGTATTGCCGATAATCACCTGACACTGGTTGTCACTACGTACCACGCCGAGTACGCCGGAGATGGTTTTCAACGTCGGGCTGTCGATAAGCGCATCATCTTTAATAACAAAGCGCAAACGCGTCATACAGTGCGTGACCGCCGAGATGTTATCAACGCCGCCCAGTGCCGCTATCACCGAGCGCGCCAGCGCCGCATAATTTTTGGCCATCGGATTTTATCCTGTTATCAGTAGGGTAGAGGTAGTTGTTATCAGTCGACGTGACGGGAAAATGCCGATGCTGAAACGGAAGTAAGAAACCGGTTTCACAAAATCATGAATAGTTGTCACTAAATAAGCAAGAGAGTTAATTGTTCATTTTTTATATTTGTGAAACCGGTCACCTGAATATTTTTCCCGCTGATTGCGCAAGGACAATCAGCAAACGGTGCAGTAAACTGCGATGACTGCGTGTAAAGGGATGAAAACAATGACGACAATGCTGGAAGTGGCGAAGCGCGCCGGGGTTTCAAAAGCGACCGTTTCCCGCGTGCTTTCAGGTAATGGCTACGTCAGCCAGGAGACGAAAGAT
Source organism: Escherichia sp. TW14182 (assembly GCF_000208525.1). Lineage (NCBI taxonomy): Bacteria > Pseudomonadati > Pseudomonadota > Gammaproteobacteria > Enterobacterales > Enterobacteriaceae > Escherichia > Escherichia sp. TW14182. The sequence continues at coordinate 16,844 of NZ_AEJZ01000252.1, read as the reverse complement.
CGCGTGTTTCAGGCGGTAGAAGAGAGCGGTTACCGCCCAAATTTGCTGGCGCGCAATCTGTCGGCGAAGAGTACTCAGACGCTGGGGCTGGTAGTGACCAACACGCTTTACCACGGCATTTATTTTAGTGAATTACTGTTTCATGCCGCGCGGATGGCGGAAGAGAAAGGGCGCCAACTGTTGCTGGCTGATGGTAAACATAGCGCCGAAGAAGAGCGCCAGGCGATTCAGTATCTGCTGGATCTGCGCTGCGACGCCATTATGATTTACCCGCGTTTTTTAAGCGTGGATGAGATCGATGACATTATTGACGCGCACAGTCAGCCGATAATGGTGCTCAATCGACGCTTGCGCAAAAACAGCAGCCATAGCGTCTGGTGCGATCATAAACAGACCAGCTTTAACGCCGTGGTAGAGTTGATAAACGCCGGGCATCAGGAGATTGCTTTTCTTACCGGCTCGATGGATTCCCCCACCAGCGTTGAACGTCTTGCCGGGTATAAAGACGCGCTGTCGCAGCATGGTATTGCTCTCAATGAAAAACTTATCGCTAACGGTAAATGGACGCCCGCCAGCGGGGCCGAAGGGGTAGAAACGTTGCTCGCACGTGGGGCTAAATTTAGCGCGTTAGTTGCCAGTAACGACGATATGGCGATAGGTGCGATGAAAGCGTTACACGAGCGCGGCGTAGCGGTGCCAGAGCAGGTGTCAGTTATCGGATTCGATGATATCGCTATTGCCCCCTACACCGTTCCGGCGCTCTCCAGCGTAAAAATTCCGGTAACTGAGATGATTCAGGAAATTATTGGACGGCTGATTTTTATGCTCGATGGCGGGGATTTCTCACCGCCGAAAACCTTCAGCGGAAAACTGATCCGCCGCGACTCCCTCATTGCTCTTTCGCGATAAACATTGTCATCACATGTCATCGTCACTAGTGTCGATGACATCGTTTTTCCTGCATTACAGAATTTAATTTCTTTAAATAACAGTAAATTAAAAACTGGCATGATTTGTGAATGTATCGGCGCATTAACTGTCATTGCTGGAGAATTTGATGAACCGTTTCATCATTGCTGACGCGAGTAAATGTATTGGTTGCCGTACCTGTGAAGTGGCGTGCGTGGTTTCTCATCAGGAGAATCAGGACTGTGCATCGCTGACCCCGGAAACATTTTTACCGCGTATCCATGTCATTAAAGGTGTGAACATTTCCACGGCGACAGTCTGCCGTCAGTGTGAAGATGCACCGTGCGCTAACGTCTGCCCGAATGGTGCTATCAGCCGTGATAAAGGGTTTGTTCATGTCATGCAGGAACGTTGTATTGGTTGCAAAACCTGCGTTGTGGCTTGCCCGTATGGTGCGATGGAAGTGGTGGTGCGTCCGGTGATTCGCAACAGCGGCGCAGGGCTGAATGTACGGGCTGACAAAGCCGAAGCCAATAAATGCGACCTGTGTAACCATCGTGAAGACGGCCCTGCGTGTATGGCGGCTTGCCCGACCCATGCGCTGATTTGTGTCGATCGTAATAAACTTGAACAACTGAGCGCAGAAAAACGTCGCCGCACGGCGCTGATGTTCTAAAAATCTTACAGAACTGTTCTGGCATCAAAGGAATTCCCGGAAATATTCGTAGAATACGGAGCGGGCGGTTTCGCTGACCTGTGACTGCCGGATGCGACGCGCTCGTGTCCGGCTGGGCGGGTTACGCAATTCATGATGGCGGGAATAACTCAATGGCAAAAAACACATCTTGCGGTGTCCAACTGCGTATTCGTGGCAAAGTGCAGGGCGTCGGTTTTCGTCCGTTTGTCTGGCAGCTGGCACAGCAATTAAATCTTCACGGCGATGTCTGTAATGACGGCGATGGCGTGGAAGTCCGGTTGCTGGAAGACCCGGAAACGTTTCTTGTTCAATTGCATCAGCACTGCCCACCGCTGGCGCGTATTGATAGCGTCGAGCGTGAGCCGTTTATCTGGCCACAGCCGCCCACCGAGTTCACCATCCGCCAGAGCACAGGCGGCACCATGAATACGCAAATTGTTCCCGATGCCGCTACTTGCCCTGCCTGTCTTGCCGAAATGAATACCCCAGGCGAGCGGCGTTATCGTTATCCGTTTATCAACTGTACTCATTGTGGCCCGCGTTTCACCATTATTCGCGCGATGCCTTACGACCGCCCGTTTACCGTGATGGCGGCGTTTCCGCTGTGTCCGGCCTGTGACAAAGAGTACCGCGATCCGCTCGATCGCCGCTTCCACGCCCAGCCGGTGGCCTGCCCGGAGTGTGGCCCGCATCTTGAATGGGTAAGTCATGGTGAACATGCGGAACAAGAGGCGGCATTACAGGCAGCTATTGCACAGTTAAAAATGGGAAACATTGTTGCCATCAAAGGGATTGGCGGATTTCATCTCGCCTGCGATGCACGCAATAGTAACGCAGTGGCGACACTTCGGGCGCGCAAACATCGCCCGGCGAAACCGCTGGCGGTTATGTTGCCAACAGCAGAAGTCTTACCAGACGCTGCGCGCCAGTTGCTCACCACGCCCGCCGCGCCGATTGTGCTGGTGGATAAAAAATATGTTCCTGAGCTTTGTGATGATATCGCCCCTGGCCTTAACGAAGTCGGGATGATGTTGCCTGCGAATCCGCTTCAGCATTTGCTGTTACAGGAACTGCAATGCCCGCTGGTGATGACCTCCGGCAACCTGAGCGGTAAACCACCGGCTATCAGCAACGAACAGGCGCTGGCGGATTTGCAGGGCATTGCCGACGGATTCCTGATACACAACCGCGACATCGTGCAGCGGATGGATGATTCAGTGGTGCGCGAAAGCGGCGAAATGCTGCGCCGTTCGCGGGGGTATGTACCGGACGCGCTGGCTTTGCCTCCGGGCTTTAAAAATGTTCCGCCTGTGTTGTGTCTTGGTGCGGATCTGAAAAATACCTTCTGCCTGGTGCGTGGTGAACAAGCGGTGTTGAGTCAGCATCTGGGCGATTTAAGTGACGATGGCATTCAGATGCAGTGGCGCGAAGCGTTACGCCTGATGCAAAACATCTACGATTTTACCCCGCAATACGTTGTGCATGACGTGCATCCGGGCTATGTCTCCAGCCAGTGGGCGAGCGAAATGAATCTGCCGACGCAAACGGTGCTTCATCATCATGCCCACGCAGCGGCGTGTCTGGCAGAACATCACTGGCCGCTGGACGGTGGTGATGTCATTGCGTTGACGCTCGACGGTATTGGTATGGGGGAGAACGGCGCTTTGTGGGGCGGCGAGTGCCTGCGGGTGAACTATCGCGAATGCCAGCACCTGGGCGGCTTGCCTGCGGTGGCGCTTCCGGCGGGCGATCTTGCCGCAAAGCAGCCGTGGCGTAACCTGCTGGCGCAGTGCCTGCGCTTTGTGCCGCAGTGGCAGAATTACCCTGAAACGGCAAGTGTGCAACAGCAAAACTGGAGCGTGCTGGCGCGGGCCATTGAGCGTGGAATTAACGCGCCGCTGGCGTCATCGTGCGGGCGTTTGTTCGATGCCGTAGCGGCGGCGCTGGGCTGTGCGCCAGCCACATTAAGTTATGAAGGCGAAGCGGCTTGTGCGCTGGAGGCGCTGGCGGCTTCGTGCCACGGCGTGAAGCATCAGGTAACGATGCCGTTGGTAGATAATCAACTGGATCTCGCCACCTTCTGGCAGCAGTGGCTGAACTGGCAGGCTCCGGTTAATCAACGCGCGTGGGCATTTCATGATGCGCTGGCGCAGGGTTTTGCATCGTTGATGCGTGAGCAGGCTACGATGCGGGGTATCACTACGCTGGTATTTAGTGGTGGCGTTATTCATAACCGTTTGCTGCGCGCACGGCTGGCGCATTATCTCGCTGATTTCACATTGCTCTTTCCACAGAGTTTACCGGCGGGTGATGGCGGGTTGTCTCTGGGGCAGGGGGTTATTGCTGCGGCGCGTTGGTTAGCGGGTGAAGTCCAGAACGGATAAAGCGTGTTGCATTTGGACACCATTGCCGGATGCGGCGTAAACGCCTTATCCGGCCTACACATGCGCACCCTGTAGGTCGGATAAGACGCATCAGCGTCGCATCCGACATTTTGGGCACAGTAGCCCACCTACACCGGCAACGTTTTCAACAATCCGAACGCCTCTTTCATCCGATCCTCACTGACCACAAAGGCGCGAAGCTGGTCAGCATCGTCAACGCCGCGCGCCACCATTCCCTGGCGTTCGGTATTAATCTGCCAGCGTAAATCCTGACGCTGGGTTTCGCCTGCCAGATGCAGCGGTAATTCCGGCGTTTTGATTTTCACCAGCATCGCCGGTAGTTTCAGCGGCGTGTTATTGCCGAGAAGATTTTTTGCCAGCACCATCGCGCTAAGTTGAATCGGCTGCAGGAACGGCAATACCTGACCGTTAATCTCCGCGCAATCGCCCAGCGCGTAAATATCGGCATTACTGGTTTGCAGATAACTATCGACGCAAACGCCGCGATTAATCGTCAGCCCGGCGCGTCGTGCCAGGGCGGTTTCCGGGCGCAGTCCGGTTGCGGCAATTACCGCGTCCACTTCGATGCTGCGTTGGCGATCCAGCGTTGCCCGAATGCCAGAATCCGTTTTTTCCAGCCCCTGCAACTGAGATTTCAACAGCAGATGAACGCCCATCTCCGTCAACCGATGCTGCAAGCGGCTGCTTACTTCCGGTGGCATTAACGATGCCAGAATACTGGCAGCGTTGTCGATTAGCGTGACCGCTTTGCCTGCCCGACAAAAATCCATCGCCAGTTCGCTACCAATCAAACCACCGCCAACAATCAATACGCGCCGCGCTTCCCGCAGTTGCGTTTCACAGGCGCGATACTCTTGCTGACTATTTAACGTCAGCATGAACTCACGCCCGGGCACCGGCGGGACAAAGGCGCTGGCACCGGTTGCCAGCACTAACTTGTCGTATTGCCACTGATTATTCTGACTTTTCACCACATGGGCTTCGGCATCGATATCCGTCACCCAGGTGTGCGGAAACAGGCGCAGATTAAACTGCTCGGCAAATTCACCTGCCGTCTGGCGGGTAAGGTCGTCGGCACGTTGCCCCTGACTGATAACATGGCTGAGGTCAGGTTTGTTGTACTCATCCATGCTGTCGGCGGCAATCAGGGTTAACGGAGTACTGGCGTCCTGTTTGCGAATATTTTTCACCAGTTGGCGGGCGGCGAAGCCCGAACCAATGATCACAATGCCGTTGCTCATTTTGCCTCCGATGCCAGTTCGTCAAAGACGTCTTTGCCGAGGGAGCATTCCGGGCACAGGAAGTTATCCGGGACTTCACTCCACGGCGTTCCTGGCGCAACGTCCTGCATTGGCTCGCCTTTTGCCGGATCGTAAATCCACTGGCAGACGCTGCATTGCATCCGTGGGCCGAGGTCAGCCGTCGTGGTGGCACAGGTTTCTTCTTTAACCACCGTATTCACCGTGCTCTGCGGCAGCGGCGAAAGCGCCCATTGACGGGCAATTTCACGACCGTGTTCACGGCATAACTCCAGAGCGTCCTGATCCGGTCGCCATTTGGCTTTCAGGCTAAGCGACATTTCGAAACCTGCATCCTGCAGGCGAGTGGAAAGACGATCCACCGCACCGCCGCTCCAGCCGTGAGAGCCGAAAGCACTGGCGCGTTTATTACGAAAGCGCAATCCGGTCATCTCCTCCACCAGCCCGGCGATTTTCGGCATCATCACGTTATTCATCGTCGAAGTGCCGACCAGCACGCCTTTTGAGCGGAAGACATTGGTCAGGATTTCGTTTTTATCGCTTCGGGCGACGTTGAAAATTTTCACCGCCACGCGTGGGTCGGTTTCCGCGATCCCCTGGGCGATAGCGTCAGCCATCATGCGGGTATTATTCGACATGGTGTCGTAGAAAATGGTGATTCTGTCTTCCTGATAATCCGCCGCCCATTTCAGGTACAGCTCGACAATTTGCGTCGGGTTATCGCGCCATACCACGCCGTGAGAGGTCGCTATCATATCGACTGGCAAGTTAAAGCCCAGGATCTCGGTAATTTTCGGCGTTACCAGGCGGCTGAACGGCGTCAGGATATTGGCGTAGTAACGCTGGCACTGCTCGAAAAGCTCGGTCTGATCCACTTCATCGTTGAACAGATGCTCGTCGCAGTAGTGCTGACCGAAAGCATCGTTACTGAACAGCACCGCGTCGCCTGTCAGGTAAGTCATCATGCTGTCCGGCCAGTGCAGCATTGGCGTTTCGACAAAAATGAGCTGTTTGCCGTTGCCGATATCCAGCGTGTCGCCAGTTTTCACCACATTAAAATTCCACTCCGGATGATGGTGATGACCATTTATCGAGTCGATAGCGTTGGCTGTACAGTAGATCGGCGTATCGGGAATTTGCGCCATCAGTTCAGTCAGCGCCCCGGCGTGGTCCTCTTCTGCATGGTTAATCACGATGTAATCGATATCCGCCAGATCGATTTCATTACGCAGGTTCTGCACAAATTCGCGGCTGAATTTATGGTCGACGGTGTCGATCAGAACGTTTTTTTCTTCGCGGATGAGGTAGCTGTTGTAGCTGCTGCCGCGCAGCGTTTTATATTCCGTGCCGTGAAAATCACGTACTTCCCAGTCACGTTGACCCACCCAATGAATGTTATTTTTCACCACAATAGACATAGCAACCTCAATTTATTCAGCGTGTTCTAAAAAGATGTCTTGTTAATTGCAGATTGCGTGCCAGTTTTTTATCTGATTGTTTTTAATGTATAAATTAATTTATGCTCATTAGTGAGTAGTCAAAATGACTATCAATAAAATGGTCAATATGACAATATCAATAGTCAAATTGACAGTGAGGCAAAGATGAGTTTTTCCGTTGATGTGCTGGCGAATATCGCCATCGAATTGCAGCGTGGGATTGGTCATCAGGATCGTTTTCAGCGCCTGATCACCACGCTGCGTCAGGTGCTGGAGTGCGATGCGTCTGCGTTGCTACGTTACGACTCGCGGCAGTTTATTCCGCTTGCCATCGACGGGCTGGCGAAGGATGTACTCGGTAGACGCTTTGCGCTGGAAGGTCATCCACGGCTGGAAGCGATTGCCCGCGCGGGTGATGTGGTGCGCTTTCCCGCAGACAGCGAATTGCCCGATCCCTATGACGGTTTGATTCCCGGGCAGGAGAGTCTGAAGGTTCACGCCTGCGTTGGTCTGCCGTTGTTTGCCGGGCAAAACCTGATCGGCGCACTGACGCTCGACGGGATGCAGCCCGATCAGTTCGATGTTTTCAGCGACGAAGAGTTACGCCTGATTGCCGCGCTGGCGGCGGGAGCGTTAAGCAATGCGTTGCTGATTGAGCAACTGGAAAGCCAGAATATGCTGCCGGGCGATGCCGCGCCGTTTGAAGCGGTGAAACAGACGCAGATGATCGGTCTGTCGCCAGGTATGACGCAATTAAAAAAAGAGATTGAGATTGTGGCGGCGTCCGATCTCAACGTCTTAATCAGCGGTGAGACGGGAACCGGTAAGGAGCTGGTGGCGAAAGCGATTCATGAAGCCTCGCCACGGGCGGTGAATCCGCTGGTCTATCTCAACTGTGCCGCACTGCCGGAAAGTGTGGCGGAAAGTGAACTGTTCGGGCATGTGAAAGGAGCGTTTACTGGCGCTATCAGTAACCGCAGCGGGAAGTTTGAAATGGCGGATAACGGCACGCTGTTTCTCGATGAGATCGGCGAGTTGTCGTTGGCATTGCAGGCCAAGCTGCTGCGGGTGTTGCAGTATGGCGATATTCAGCGCGTTGGCGATGACCGCAGTTTGCGGGTCGATGTGCGCGTGCTGGCGGCGACTAACCGCGACTTGCGTGAAGAGGTGCTGGCAGGGCGATTCCGCGCCGACTTGTTTCATCGCCTGAGCGTGTTTCCACTTTCGGTGCCGCCGCTGCGTGAGCGGGGCGATGACGTCATTCTGCTGGCGGGGTATTTCTGCGAGCAGTGCCGCCTGCGGCTGGGGCTTTCCCGCGTGGTATTAAGCGCCAGTGCGCGAAATTTACTGCAACACTACAGTTTTCCGGGAAACGTGCGTGAACTGGAACATGCTATTCATCGGGCGGTAGTACTGTCGAGAGCGACCCGCAGCGGCGATGAAGTGATTCTCGAGGCGCAACATTTTGCTTTTCCAGAAGTGACGGTGCCGCCGCCAGAAGCGGCGGCGGTGCCCGTTGTTAAGCAAAACCTGCGTGAAGCGACAGAAGCGTTCCAGCGTGAAACCATTCGCCAGGCACTGGCACAAAATCATCACAACTGGGCCGCCTGCGCGCGGATGCTGGAAACCGACGTCGCCAACCTGCATCGGCTGGCGAAACGTCTGGGATTGAAGGATTAAATAATCCCGGCCTGATAGAAATCCTGCAGGTTAATTGCGCCGGTGAGTTTGCCGTTTTCATCCACCACCGGTGCGGCAGTGATTTTGCGCTTCATCAGGATCTCTTTAGCGTCGATGGCGCGACTTTGCGCCTGTAATGTGGTGCCGCCTGCCGTCATCGCTTCATTAACTGGCGTGGTGAGTGCGCCGCCGCCAACCAGCCAGCGACGTAAATCGCCGTCAGTAAAGACGCCTTTCACCAGTCGTTGATCATCGCACACTGCCACCAGACCTAAACCGGTGCGGCTGAGTTCCAGCATCGCGTCCATCACGCTAGCGGTTAACGCCACCTGCGGGATGGCGTCATCACGGCGCATCAGATGATGTACTTTATTCAGCAAGCGAGCGCCCAGCGCGCCGGCAGGGTGGGAGCGGGCAAAATCTTCTTCATTAAAACCGCGCGCCTGCATGACTGCCATCGCTAGTGCGTCACCCATCATCAGGGTATTCACAGTGCTGGAGGTCGGCGCAAGGTGCATCGGGCAGGCTTCGCGTTCGACGGAAATATCCAGCACTGCTTTCGCCGCCAGACCCAGCGGTGATGTCGGTTTGCCGGTCATCGCCAGCAGCGCGATGGATTTATCTTCCAGACGCGGAATGATCAGATCCAGTTCCTTCGCGCCACCGGAGTAAGAGATAAACAGCATCACATCGCGGCTTTCAATCATTCCCAGATCGCCGTGCAGTGCTTCTGCGGGATGGACAAAAAAAGCCGGTGTGCCGGTACTGGCAAGCGTTGCGGCGATCTTTTTGCCAATGTGGCCCGATTTGCCAATTCCCGAAACCACCACTTTGCCTTCGCAGTGCAGGATGATATTGGCGGCGCGAACAAAATCATCGCCCAGACGTTCCGGTAAACGGCTTGCTTCCTGCAACTCCATGGTTAACGTCTGACGCCCTGCGTTCAGTAGTGCTTCACTCATTGCTCTCTCCGGTTATGATCACATCGATCCCTTTCTTTTCCAGCGCCTGACGAAACGCCGGATCGATACCTGCGTCGGTAATTAGCTTATCGACGCTTTCAAGACTGCAAACTACGTTGGGGCTTTTACGGCCAAACTTTGATGAGTCCGCCATCAAAATCACTTCGCGCGCGGCATTGCACATTGCCTTACTGACGGTATAGACCTCGTTGAACGTGGTTACGCCCGCATTGAGATCGATGCCGTCGGTGCCCATAAACAATTTGTCGAAGGTGAAATGTTCGAAGGCATTCTCTGCCAGCTGCCCGTGAAATGAGGCCGATTTTTTACGAAACGTTCCGCCTGGCATCAGGATAGTTTGTTCATTATCCAGTTCGGATAGCGCGTTGACGATATGCAGGCTGTTGGTCATCACCGTGATGTTATTAAAGCGCGAGAGCATGGGGACCATCTGCAACACGGTACTGCCAGCATCAAGAATGATCGAATCGCCATCATGAATAAAACTGACGGCGGCTTCCGCAATCAGCTCTTTCTTGTGGGTGTTGATGAGCGTTTTATGATCGATAGGCGGATCGGATTCCTCTTTATTTAACACCACGCCGCCATAGGTACGGATGACGGTTCCGGCATGTTCCAGAATAACCAGATCTTTGCGAATGGTGGTGCCTGTGGTGTCAAAGTATTGCGCCAATTCTTCAACCGAGCATTTCCCCTGCTTTTGCAGGTACTCCAGAATGGCGGCCTGACGCTGACGAGGTTTCATGGGCGTGATTACCTGATTTAGGTTTCAAAATGATAACTTCGCAAGCAAGTAACATTCACAACGAAATTATCCACGTTTCAGTTTAAGCGCCAATGATAGAGCATTCTGTGATAGTGGATCACGGGGAAAGATCACATCGGGCCTCAAATCACCAGAATACATACCCTTAATTGCGGGAATTTTTTGTGGTCGGGCGAAAACGGTCAGTCCTTTCATAAACAAGGTGTCGGTGACGCGCTGCTGATCGTCCAGGGCGATGGCGACCACGACCCGTGGCTTAAAGCGCCCACTGGAACGGCCTACACCGACGCGCCCTTGCTGGCAGAGCGCGTCGAAGGCTCGATTAAAACGAGAAATTTGCCAACCGCCTAAGGCCAGTTGCGCGCACCAGGCGATAACGGCGACGGTGATGAGTGCGGATACCATAACTTCTCCTTAATGTAGTGGCGGAAGTCCTGTAGGCCTGAGAAGCGTAGCGCATCAGGCATTCTATTAGTCTCGCGGAGATCCTTAAGGGATCTCCGCTGTTGATCAGAACATCACCTGACCACCGGTGACATTGATCGACTGTCCGGTGCAGTACGACGCCTTTGGACTGGCGTAGAACAGCAGCATATTCAGCACATCCTGATAATCGCAGCCGCGTTTGAGCGGTACTTTATCGATGTAATACTGCTCGACTTGGTCCGGTTTGATACCCAGCTTGGTCGCGTATTGTGGCAACAGTGACTGGAACATCGGCGATTTCAGCAGGTTACCGAGCATCAGTGAATGCACCGTAATGCCGTACTCCGCCAGATCCAGCGCCAGTGATTGAGTCAGCCCGACGCCACCAAATTTCGCTGCGCTATAGCCAGAGTTGTGTTTGCTGCCCACTTTGCCGGATTTCGAGTTGATCTGAATAATGCGTCCCTGAATCCCGTCGCGGATCATCAAACGCGAAAATTCACGCGCGCACAGGAAATAACCCACCAGATTTACCTGTAGCGAGCGGTCAAAATCGCCAAGCTGAAAATCGCTGATAAACGCTGCTTTTGCAATTCCGGCGCTGTAGACCAGCAAATCGACGCGACCAAAGATTTCATTTACCCCACGAGAGAGCGCCAGAACGCTCTGCTCGCTGGTAGCGTCAGCACCAAAACCATACGCCGTTCCTTCACCATATTCGGCGTTAATTTCTTGCGCCACATTTGCGGCTTTGTCGCTCTGAATATCGACAACCGCGACGCGATACCCCTCGCCAGCCAGACCGTGGCACAGGAACGCGCCCAGGGTTTGCCCACCACCGATGACAACGGCAACCTGATTCATTTTTTACTCCTTAACAGATTCAAACTTCAAAACCGATCCCGGTACGATATCGTCGGGTACAGGGCCTGCCACATGGACAGTGCCCGGAAATTCCGCTTCGCTTAAACCATCGAAGCGCAGGGTGACATGACCCAGTTCGCGAAGATTGTCTTCCGCCACGCTGCCAACGGCGGTCACCGGATAACGATGCTGGCCGAGAGAAAATTGCAAACCGGGATGGAGTTCACCTTTCAATTCGCCGTGGCAATGGATGAAGCAATACTCTTCGAGATCCGCAGGTGCGCCTTCACGAAAGGTGATGAGCATCTGGTCGCTGAAGGCGTCAGTGGCGCTCGCGCCGATACGGGTGATGGTGGTCTGATAAATAACGGTCATGTTTCATCCTCTATTGATAGATAAAACCGGAGACAAACCAGGCGATCAGTACAGTCGGTGCGCCGGTAAAAAAGCGGCTCACCAGTACAGAAGGGACCCCGACGCGAACCGTGTCCTGACGGGCTTCCGCCAGCGATAAACCGACCGGGATAAAGTCGCAGGCCGCCTGCGCGTTGATGGCAAACAGCGCCGGTAAAGCCAGATGCGGCGGAATATTGCCGAGACCAATCTGCACACCAATCAATACGCCGATAACCTGTGCGATAACGGCGCCAGGCCCGAGGAAAGGTGAAAGCAGTGGGAAGGAGCAGATGAGCGCCAGCATAACCAGCCCCAGTGGATGGCTCGCCAGCGGAGCAAGACCGTGAGCAATCCAGTCACCAAGGCCGGAAGCCATAATGATGCCGATGAGCGCCGAGACGAACGCCATAAACGGCAGAATGGTTTTTAATACGGTATCGATAGTGTCGCGCCCGGACTGGAACAACACGGCAACGGCAGACCCCATGCCCATTCCCACCTTCGCCAGTAAACCATCGCTTTGTTCGGTGATTTTCTTGCTGGCATCATAGTCACGGCCCACGGAAGAGGGTTGTGGTGTTGCATCACCCACTACAGTGATGTTTTCTTCTTTCACGCCAGAGACATAAATATCTTCCACTATGTACTGCGCCAGCGGACCGGACTTGCCCGTCGAGTGGATATTAATGGTGGGAATATGCCGTTTTGGATAGATGCCGCAGCGCAGTGTGCCGCCGCAGTCGATTACCGCAACGCCGATTTCCGCTTCCGCAGGTTCACCTTCTTTAAAGCCGTCGATAGCCTGCCAGCCAGTAAGCTGTGCCAGTTTGTCGACAATTGCAGGCCGGGTTCCGGCGGTGATATAGACGATTTTTTTACCTGGCGTGGCTTCCAGCTCTAGCGGGCCGCCCCAGCCACCCGTTCCTTTTTCGATCCGAATACGCGTCATGATGTCGCTCCTGCCAGGTGAACTTTCTGTTCAAGTTGAATGCCCATCTTTTTCTCAAAAATGGCGGTGGTCAGGTCGGTCACCCAGCCACGGAAGAAGTTGGTGACCAGACCAACCAGCAGGTAGCTCACTGCCAGTGGGCCAAGTGGCAGATTCAGCGTCGTCAGACCGCTGGCAATTCCCAGATAAACAAACAGTTCGCCGGGGTTGATATGAGGGAAGAGACCGTTCATTGAGTGGCAGCTATAAGAGGCCGCCGCGTAATAGCTGGGTTTGAACTTTTCCGGCATAAAACGACCCAGACTTAAGGTCATCGGGTTACAAAAGACAAACGTGCCAATGCACGGTAATAGCAGGTAACGAGAAACAGGATTGCCGGCGCAACGTTGAGCAAATCGTTCAATGCGGTGCTGCCCGATAAAATTAATCAGCGCGTTCATGATTACCAGCAGGCTTATCAACAGCGGAAGAATGCCGGTCACCATCCCGGTAAACACCTCTCCACCTTTCTGGAACAGCCCGATGAACCACTCTGCGCCATGAGTAATGGTTTCTATCATTGTTCTCTCCTTTGAAATTTATTGTTTTATTACCAAACGGCAACACAATCTAATCAGATTGAAAGATTTAAAAGTGTTATTTTGATCGCAAAATGAAAGATAAACATTTTAATTTGAAAGTTTAGTTAAGAGAATGGCGATGAAGGTGATTTGTGTTATGTAAAGTCCGTATTGGGCAGTGACTACCGCTTCCTTGTGCGGGGCGGGATGCTTTACCATACTTGCCCCTGGTTGAATCTGTTAAATGGACTCCTCATGGTCAAGCGTCGTTATGTAACATTACTTCCCCTTTTTGTGTTGCTTGCCGCCTGTAGCAGCAAGCCAAAACCTACTGAGACTGAAACGACCACCGGAACGCCGTCCGGCGGCTTCCTGCTTGAGCCGCAGCACAATGTGATGCAGATGGGCGGTGACTTCGCTAACAACCCGAATGCGCAGCAGTTCATCGACAAAATGGTGAACAAACACGGCTTCAATCGTCAGCAGTTGCAGGAAATCCTCTCTCAGGCGAAACGTCTGGATTCGGTACTGCGGCTGATGGATAACCAGGCACCAACCACATCAGTGAAGCCGCCATCAGGCCCGAATGGCGCATGGTTGCGTTATCGCAAAAAATTTATTACGCCGGATAACGTGCAGAACGGCGTGGTTTTCTGGAACCAGTATGAAGATGCGCTGAATCGCGCGTGGCAGGTGTATGGCGTACCGCCGGAAATTATTGTCGGGATTATCGGCGTCGAAACCCGCTGGGGACGCGTGATGGGTAAAACCCGCATCCTCGATGCGTTGGCGACGCTGTCATTTAACTACCCACGCCGCGCGGAGTATTTCTCTGGCGAGCTGGAAACTTTCCTGCTGATGGCGCGCGATGAGCAGGACGATCCGCTCAATCTGAAAGGTTCCTTTGCCGGGGCAATGGGCTACGGTCAGTTTATGCCGTCGTCTTACAAACAATACGCCGTGGATTTCAGCGGCGACGGACATATCAACCTGTGGGATCCGGTTGATGCCATTGGCAGCGTGGCGAACTATTTCAAAGCGCATGGCTGGGTGAAAGGCGATCAGGTCGCTGTAATGGCAAATGGTCAGGCTCCGGGCTTGCCAAATGGCTTCAAAACCAAGTACAGCATTTCACAACTTGCAGCGGCAGGGCTGACGCCACAGCAGCCACTGGGCAATCATCAGCAGGCCAGCTTGCTGCGTCTGGATGTCGGGACGGGGTATCAGTACTGGTACGGTTTGCCGAACTTCTACACCATCACCCGTTACAACCACAGCACCCATTACGCAATGGCGGTCTGGCAGTTAGGACAGGCCGTGGCGCTGGCGCGCGTACAGTAACTCTTTGCAAGAGGGGGGTTAAACCTCCCTCTGCTATCTTACTGTTTATTTGAAAGAGATTGCTGACGTAATTGTTTGATTTTCTTAGACAGCGACACTGTATATCCCAGGCAGACAACGCCTAACGCAGCCTGACCAAAATCGAAAGGTTCAAGATAGCCAGAAGATAAAATCTTACATACCACTGCAACCAGGGCGCTGACGCCGCCAATGGTGACCCACATACGCATTTGCGTGGTCTGTTTGAGTACGTTTTGTGGGGTGTTATCCGTTTTCTTTGTTGCCATTACTTTCTCTCCCTGTGAATACATATCAATGTGAACGCGGCATGGTAGCCTTTTTCTTTACTGGTTGGTCGTAACAGTCTTATTTCGGAATGCGACTCGTAAAATGAATCGCTCGTCCCCATCTTTTACGGGAAAGTGCTATCTTGTCCGGCATAAATATTTGACTGACAGAGGTTGTGATGACTGACAGTGAACTGATGCAATTAAGCGAGCAGGTAGGGCAGGCGCTGAAAGCCCGTGGCGCAATCGTAACAACCGCTGAGTCTTGTACCGGCGGCTGGGTAGCGAAAGTGATTACCGATATTGCCGGTAGTTCCGCCTGGTTTGAACGCGGATTTGTCACCTACAGTAACGAAGCCAAAGCGCAAATGATCGGCGTGCGAGAAGAGACGCTGGCTCAGCATGGCGCGGTGAGTGAACCCGTCGTGGTGGAAATGGCAATTGGCGCCCTGAAAGCGGCTCGTGCTGATTATGCCGTTTCTATTAGTGGTATCGCTGGGCCAGACGGCGGCAGCGAAGAGAAACCTGTTGGCACCGTCTGGTTTGCTTTTGCCTCAGCCAGCGGCGAAGGTATTACCCGCAGGGAATGCTTCAGTGGCGACCGCGAAGCCGTGCGTCGTCAGGCGACGGCGTATGCCTTGCAGACGCTGTGGCAACAATTTCTACAAAATACTTGATACTGTATGAGCATACAGTATAATTGCTTCAACAGAATATATTGACTATCCGGTAATACCCGGCATGACAGGAGTAAAAATGGCTATCGACGAAAACAAACAGAAAGCGTTGGCGGCAGCACTGGGCCAGATTGAGAAACAATTTGGTAAAGGCTCCATCATGCGCCTGGGTGAAGACCGTTCTATGGATGTGGAAACCATCTCTACCGGTTCGCTTTCACTGGATATCGCGCTTGGGGCAGGTGGTCTGCCGATGGGGCGTATCGTCGAAATCTACGGACCGGAATCTTCCGGTAAAACCACGCTGACGTTGCAGGTTATTGCCGCTGCGCAGCGCGAAGGTAAAACCTGTGCGTTTATCGATGCTGAACACGCGCTGGATCCGGTCTACGCACGTAAACTGGGTGTCGATATCGATAATCTGCTGTGCTCTCAGCCGGACACCGGCGAGCAGGCACTGGAAATCTGTGACGCGCTGGCACGTTCTGGCGCCGTAGACGTTATCGTTGTTGACTCCGTTGCGGCACTGACGCCGAAAGCGGAAATCGAAGGCGAAATCGGCGACTCTCATATGGGTCTTGCGGCACGTATGATGAGCCAGGCGATGCGTAAGCTGGCGGGTAACCTGAAACAGTCCAACACGCTGCTGATCTTCATTAACCAGATCCGTATGAAAATTGGTGTGATGTTCGGTAACCCGGAAACCACAACCGGTGGTAATGCGCTGAAATTCTACGCTTCTGTTCGTCTCGATATCCGTCGTATCGGCGCGGTGAAAGAGGGCGAAAACGTGGTGGGTAGTGAAACCCGCGTGAAAGTGGTGAAGAACAAAATCGCTGCACCATTTAAACAGGCTGAATTCCAGATCCTCTACGGCGAAGGTATTAACTTCTACGGCGAGCTGGTTGACCTGGGCGTGAAAGAGAAGCTGATCGAGAAAGCGGGTGCGTGGTACAGCTACAAAGGTGAGAAGATCGGTCAGGGTAAAGCGAATGCGACTGCCTGGCTGAAAGACAACCCGGAAACCGCGAAAGAGATCGAGAAGAAAGTACGTGAGCTGCTGCTGAGCAACCCGAACTCAACGCCGGATTTCTCTGTAGATGACAGCGAAGGCGTAGCAGAAACTAACGAAGATTTTTAATCGTTCGTTATTGATGATAATAGATAATGTGTGCACGGACGGTCCCCTCGCCCCTTTGGGGAGAG
>NZ_AEJZ01000253.1:0-11039 GCF_000208525.1 Escherichia sp. TW14182 | reverse complement strand
ACCGTGGCTGGTGAAACCTAACCGCCGCGAGCTGGAAATCTGGGCTGGCCGTAAACTGCCTGAAATGAAAGATGTCATTGAAGCTGCACATGCGCTACGTGAACAAGGTATCGCGCATGTCGTCATTTCACTGGGTGCCGAAGGCGCGCTTTGGGTTAATGCCTCCGGCGAATGGATCGCCAAACCACCGTCAGTCGATGTCGTAAGCACTGTTGGCGCAGGGGATTCCATGGTTGGTGGCCTCATTTATGGCTTGCTGATGCGTGAATCCAGTGAACACACACTGCGTCTGGCAACGGCTGTTGCAGCCCTGGCGGTCAGTCAAAGCAATGTGGGTATTACCGATCGTCCGCAGTTGGCCGCAATGATGGCGCGCGTCGACTTACAACCTTTTAACTGACAGCAGGAGAGGCATAATGAAAACGCTGCTGATTATTGACGCTAATCTCGGTCAGGCACGCGCCTATATGGCGAAGACCCTGCTGGGCGCGGCGGCGCGAAAAGCAAAACTGGAAATCATCGACAATCCGAACGACGCTGAAATGGCGATTGTTCTGGGTGATTCCATCCCGAACGACAGCGCGCTGAACGGTAAAAATGTCTGGCTGGGCGATATTTCCCGCGCAGTCGCGCATCCTGAGCTATTCCTGAGTGAAGCCAAAGGCCATGCGAAGCCTTACACTGCGCCGGTCGCTGCGACAGCACCGGTTGTCGCCAGTGGCCCGAAACGCGTGGTTGCGGTGACAGCTTGCCCAACTGGCGTAGCGCACACCTTTATGGCGGCTGAAGCCATTGAAACCGAAGCGAAAAAACGTGGCTGGTGGGTGAAAGTTGAAACCCGTGGCTCCGTTGGTGCGGGTAACGCGATCACGCCTGAAGAAGTGGCAGCAGCGGATCTGGTGATTGTGGCAGCAGATATCGAAGTGGATCTGGCGAAATTTGCCGGTAAACCAATGTATCGCACCTCTACCGGTCTGGCGCTGAAGAAAACGGCTCAGGAGCTGGATAAAGCGGTTGCTGAAGCGACGCCTTACGAACCGGCGGGTAAAGCTCAAACGGCGACCACTGAAGGTAAGAAAGAGAGTGCAGGCGCGTATCGTCACCTGCTGACGGGCGTTTCCTACATGCTGCCAATGGTGGTTGCGGGTGGTCTGTGTATCGCGCTTTCCTTTGCTTTTGGTATCGAAGCGTTTAAAGAGCAGGGGACGCTGGCGGCGGCGCTGATGCAGATTGGCGGTGGTTCAGCCTTTGCGCTGATGGTGCCGGTACTGGCGGGTTACATTGCCTTCTCCATTGCCGATCGTCCGGGTCTCACGCCGGGTCTGATTGGCGGTATGCTGGCGGTCAGCACAGGTTCTGGCTTCATTGGCGGGATCATTGCGGGCTTCCTGGCGGGTTACATCGCGAAGTTAATCAGTACGCAACTGAAACTGCCACAGAGTATGGAGGCGCTGAAACCGATTCTGATCATTCCGCTGATTTCCAGTCTGGTGGTCGGTCTGGCGATGATCTACCTGATCGGTAAACCGGTTGCTGGCATCCTCGAAAGCCTGACTCACTGGCTGCAAACCATGGGTACTGCGAATGCGGTTCTGCTGGGCGCGATCCTCGGTGGCATGATGTGTACTGACATGGGCGGTCCGGTAAACAAAGCAGCGTATGCATTCGGTGTGGGTCTGCTGAGTACTCAAACCTATGGCCCGATGGCGGCGATTATGGCGGCAGGTATGGTGCCTCCGCTGGCAATGGGGCTGGCAACAATGGTGGCGCGTCGCAAATTCGACAAAGCGCAGCAAGAAGGCGGCAAAGCAGCTCTGGTTCTTGGTCTGTGCTTTATTTCAGAAGGTGCAATTCCGTTTGCTGCCCGTGATCCGATGCGAGTGCTGCCGTGCTGTATCGTTGGTGGGGCGCTGACTGGCGCAATCTCAATGGCGATTGGTGCGAAACTGATGGCACCGCACGGTGGTCTGTTTGTTCTGCTGATCCCTGGCGCCATTACGCCGGTACTGGGTTACCTGGTGGCAATTATCGCTGGTACGCTGGTGGCGGGTCTGGCCTATGCCTTCCTGAAACGTCCGGAAGCGGACGTTGTGGCGAA
This sequence comes from Escherichia sp. TW14182, assembly GCF_000208525.1. Classification (NCBI taxonomy): domain Bacteria; kingdom Pseudomonadati; phylum Pseudomonadota; class Gammaproteobacteria; order Enterobacterales; family Enterobacteriaceae; genus Escherichia; species Escherichia sp. TW14182. Next base: position 8,941 of record NZ_AEJZ01000253.1, on the reverse strand, counting down.
AGCAGCATAATAAAACGTGAACCACAGGGCAGAAATTTTCTGCCCTGTATCATTTGATGAGTGCAAGGTGAGTGATAAATTGTTGACGGCAATTCTATGATTTTGAATGGTTTTATTTTCCAATAGAAAGCTGACACTCTCATCAAACAGTAACGTCATTTCCTCAAGGGCAGATTAATTTCTGCCCTTTTTTATTGTTTCCATTCTGTGCATCACTTCACAATTTCTTCGCTTTTTCTAAAACCGCCAATAATAGCGTTTTGTGAGCTTGTTCAAATCTGCTCATTTTGCCCCTCTGGCGGTAATTTACTTTAAGTAAAACATGCATACTATGAGCACATGTTTAAATATGAACACATGTTTAAACCGTCTTTGCAGTTATCTCTATTCTTGTGGATTGAAAGGGTTGGTAATTTTTTACCAGAGGACGTGCTATGCGCGAAAAGGATTATGTCGTAATTATAGGTTCGGCGAATATTGATGTCGCCGGATATTCACATGAATCATTAAATTATGCGGATTCCAATCCAGGGAAAATAAAATTTACTCCCGGTGGAGTAGGGCGCAATATCGCACAAAATCTGGCGTTGCTGGGAAACAAAGCCTGGCTACTGAGCGCCGTAGGCAGTGATTTTTATGGTCAATCGCTCCTGACACAAACCAATCACTCCGGTGTTTATGTCGATAAATGCCTTATTGTGCCTGGGGAAAATACATCGAGCTATTTATCATTACTCGATAATACCGGTGAAATGCTGGTTGCTATAAATGACATGAATATTAGTAACTGTATTTCAGCGGAATATCTCGCACAGCACCGTGAATTTATTCAGGGGGCAAAGGTCATTGTCGCAGACTGTAATATCAGTGAAGAGACATTGGTCTGGATTCTGGATAATGCCGCTGGCGTACCGGTATTTGTCGATCCGGTTTCGGCCTGGAAATGCGTCAAAGTACGCGAGCGATTAAGTCAAATTCATACCCTGAAGCCAAACCGTCTTGAAGCGGAAACCCTGAGCGGGATTGCGCTTTCCGGGCGTGAAGATGTAGCAAAGGTTGCCGCCTGGTTCCATCAACATGGCCTGAACCGACTGGTTCTGAGCATGGGTGGTGATGGTGTTTATTATAGTGATATCAGCGGCGAAAGCGGCTGGTCTGCACCGATTAAAACCAATGTCATTAACGTTACCGGAGCGGGCGATGCCATGATGGCGGGACTTGCTTCGTGTTGGGTAGACGGGATGCCGTTTGCCGAATCTGTTCGTTTTGCACAGGGATGTTCGTCAATGGCGCTCTCCTGTGAATACACCAATAACCCTGATTTATCGATTGCCAACGTTATATCGTTAGTGGAGAACGCAGAATGTCTGAATTAAAAATTTCCCCTGAATTATTACAAATTTCCCCGGAAGTGCAGGACGCTTTAAAAAACAAAAAACCGGTTGTGGCGCTGGAATCGACCATTATCTCTCACGGGATGCCGTTCCCGCAAAATGCCCAGACCGCAATTGAAGTTGAAGAAACAATTCGTAAGCAGGGCGCTGTACCAGCCACTATCGCTATTATTGGCGGCGTGATGAAAGTGGGCTTAAGCAAAGAAGAAATTGAATTGCTGGGTCGTGAAGGACATAACGTAACGAAAGTTAGCCGTCGCGATTTACCTTTTGTTGTTGCCGCCGGAAAAAATGGCGCAACCACCGTGGCTTCCACCATGATTATTGCGGCGCTTGCCGGAATTAAAGTATTTGCCACTGGCGGTATTGGCGGTGTTCATCGCGGGGCGGAAAATACCTTCGATATTTCCGCCGATTTACAGGAACTGGCGCACACTAATGTCACCGTAGTTTGTGCCGGAGCAAAATCTATTCTCGATTTAGGCTTAACCACCGAATATTTAGAAACTTTTGGTGTGCCGTTAATTGGCTATCAGACCAAAGCATTACCAGCGTTTTTCTGCCGCACCAGCCCGTTTGAAGTCAGCATCCGTCTCGACAGCGCCAGCGAAATTGCCCGTGCGATGGCGGTGAAATGGCAAAGCGGTCTGAACGGTGGCCTGGTGGTGGCAAACCCAATTCCGGAACAGTTTGCGATGCCGGAAGAAAGTATTAACGCTGCAATTGATCAGGCAGTTGCCGAAGCTGAAGAGCAAGGTGTAATCGGTAAAGAAAGCACGCCGTTCCTGCTGGCACGCGTTGCAGAACTGACCGGTGGCGACAGCCTGAAATCCAACATCCAGTTGGTGTTTAACAACGCCATTCTGGCGAGCGAAATTGCCAAAGAATACCAGCGTCTCGCGGGTTAATTTCTGACGGGCAGAAAGCCGTCGCCCGTACTCATCATACAAACCGAAACCTGGCGCTGGCGCCGGGTTTACGGGCATGAAGGGAAAATCATTATGGATATAATGAGAAGTGTTGTGGGGATGGTGGTGTTACTGGCAATAGCGTTTGTGTTGTCAGTGAATAAAAAGAGCATCAGTTTGCGCACGGTTGGAGCCGCGCTGCTGCTGCAAATCGCCATTGGCGGCATTATGCTCTACTTCCCACCGGGAAAATGGGCGGTAGAACAGGCAGCATTGGGCGTCCATAAAGTGATGTCCTACAGCGATGCGGGTAGCGCCTTTATTTTTGGCTCTCTTGTGGGGCCGAAAATGGATGTCTTGTTTGACGGCGCGGGCTTTATCTTCGCCTTTCGCGTACTTCCGGCGATTATTTTCGTTACTGCGCTCATCAGCCTGCTGTACTACATTGGCGTGATGGGACTCCTGATTCGCATTCTTGGCAGTATTTTCCAGAAAGCCCTCAACATCAGCAAAATAGAATCTTTTGTCGCGGTCACCACCATTTTCCTTGGGCAAAACGAGATCCCGGCGATCGTAAAACCGTTTATTGATCGTATGAATCGCAACGAGTTGTTTACCGCAATTTGTAGCGGCATGGCGTCTATTGCCGGTTCGATGATGATTGGTTACGCCGGAATGGGCGTGCCAATTGACTATCTGTTAGCGGCATCGCTGATGGCGATCCCTGGCGGTATTTTGTTTGCACGTATTCTTAGCCCGGCAACCGAGCCTTCGCAGGTCACATTTGAAAATCTGTCGTTCAGCGAAACGCCGCCAAAAAGCTTTATCGAAGCGGCGGCGAGCGGTGCGATGACCGGGTTGAAAATCGCGGCCGGTGTGGCGACGGTGGTAATGGCGTTTGTCGCAATTATTGCGCTGATCAATGGCATTATCGGCGGAATTGGCGGCTGGTTTGGTTTTGCCAATGCTTCTCTGGAAAGTATTTTTGGCTATGTGCTGGCACCGCTGGCGTGGATTATGGGCGTGGACTGGAGTGATGCCAACCTTGCGGGTAGCCTGATTGGGCAGAAACTGGCGATTAACGAATTCGTCGCTTACCTGAGTTTCTCGCCATACCTGCAAACGGGTGGCACGCTGGAAGTGAAAACCGTGGCGATTATCTCCTTTGCGCTTTGTGGTTTTGCTAACTTTGGTTCTATCGGTGTTGTCGTTGGGGCGTTTTCGGCTATTTCGCCAAAACGTGCGCCGGAAATCGCCCAGCTTGGTTTACGGGCGCTGGCAGCTGCGACGCTTTCCAACCTGATGAGTGCGACCATTGCCGGGTTCTTTATTGGGCTGGCGTAATGCTCGATTTGTAGGCCGGATAAGACGCATCAATCGTCGCATCCGGTAATCGCGCTATTGCAAATCATTTTTACTGCATCATCCCGGAGAGTTTATTCTCCGGGTCCATCTCCAGCGCCAGTCCCAACAACTTCTTTCTATTTTTAATGAGATATCCTTTCTTATTTTTAATTAATAAACCGTCGTGAATGAATTGTGCGAGAACATATAAAAGATGTCGATAAGAAACGCCTAAATACTCTGCCGCTTGCGTATGCTTTTCGTGATAAAGATCACCTTCCTGCGAGAGTAATATAAATGCTGCCAGGCGATTCACTAATGGAAATGATTGATTCTGAGTTAAAGAAACAATATTGCGATAATTTTTATGACTTAAGGTGACGCAGAGTTTTCGTAAAAATAGCGTGTCGTTTAATAACAACGGGCGGTAATGTTTCATGGGGAGTGCAATACACCAACACTCTTCAATAGCCTGCACCGCACGTGGTTCATGGTCTTTATCGATTAACTCAATCTCGCCAATAAAACAGGGCGCGGCAAAGAAATCAATCAGCGACACGCGCCCATTGGCAAGCGTGGCGTAAAGCCTGGCGCGGCCTCGCGTCAGGTAAAATAGCCAGGACGGCTGTTGCCCTTCCTGCACAATGTAGTCACGTGCTAAAAAATGAAACAGTCGTGTATCGGCTGAAACATCCGTTGAAAAGCACTCATTAAATGCGGACTCACTAATCAGTTGCTGCTTAAGTTCATTATTGTGGATTTCTTTCACGATGTTTATCCGCTATGAGATTTCTCATATTTAGCATACTTACGCTGTTGTTAAGATTCAATCATCGGCCGGTGGAAATTTCTTTGTTGTAGAAAAAAATAACGCAACTGAAACAGAGGAAATAAACAATGGAAAAGAGGAAAATTATTCTGGATTGTGATCCGGGTCATGATGATGCTATTGCCATAATGATGGCCGCGAAACATCCGGCGATTGATTTATTAGGTATCACCATTGTGGCGGGTAATCAGACGCTTGATAAAACATTAATTAATGGTCTGAATGTTTGTCAGAAACTGGAGATTAATGTTCCGGTTTATGCGGGGATGCCGCAGCCAATTATGCGCAAACAAATCGTTGCCGATAATATTCATGGCGAAACCGGTCTGGATGGCCCGGTGTTCGAACCGCTGACCCGCCAGGCTGAAAGCACCCATGCGGTGAAATACATCATTGATACCCTGATGGCAAGCGAAGGCGATATCACTCTGGTGCCGGTGGGGCCGCTGTCAAACATCGCGGTGGCGATGCGTATGCAGCCCGCAATCCTGCCAAAAATCCGTGAAATTGTGCTGATGGGCGGCGCTTATGGTACAGGTAACTTCACGCCGTCTGCCGAGTTCAACATTTTTGCTGATCCAGAAGCGGCACGCGTGGTATTCACCTCCGGCGTTCCGTTGGTGATGATGGGCCTGGATCTCACTAACCAGACCGTGTGTACCCCGGATGTAATTGCGCGGATGGAAAGGGCCGGTGGCCCTGCCGGCGAACTGTTCCGCGACATCATGAATTTCACCCTCAAAACCCAGTTCGAAAACTACGGCCTGGCTGGCGGCCCGGTGCATGACGCCACCTGCATAGGTTATCTGATCAACTCTGATGGCATTAAAACCCAGGAAATGTATGTCGAAGTGGACGTTAATAGCGGCCCTTGCTACGGGCGTACCGTCTGCGACGAGCTGGGCGTTCTTGGCAAGCCCGCCAATACCAAAGTCGGCATCACTATTGATACCGACTGGTTCTGGGGATTAGTCGAAGAGTGCGTTCGCGGCTACATCAAAACCCACTAAGTGTTGATAATAAGACCGGATAAGACGCGTCAAGCGTCGCATCCGGCAGCATTGTTACACCATCGGCACTAATGAAAGCGCGTTATCAGCAGACAGGGTAGGGTTATTTATGCTGCCGCTGGCGCGCGAAATTGCCGCGCAGGCCATCGCAAAACGGGCGCTGTCGCGGAAACTGTATCTTTCAAGAAAGCTATATACCAGGCCCGCCATAAAACCATCGTCAGCACCAAAACTATCGACTGTCGTATGCGCTGGCGCGGTCAGCAAAAATTGTTCGCCATCCTTTTCGCTGCAATAAACGGATTCATCGGGCAAATAAACAAACAGTTGCTGAACACCTTGCTGATGCAACGTATTCACTGCGACATTTCGGTCAGCATCGCTGGTGATCGCCTTTCCCCACAAAATTTCCAGCTCCGGTAAAGTGGGTTTCAGGGTGTGAATATGCGTCAGCCAGTGTTTGATTTTGCCCGCTTTGAATTCTGAAACGGTATCGACAAATACCGGGATTTCATCAGCGAGGGTAAAGACCCACTCCAGCGCCTCGGCAGTCAGGTTGCAATCTGCTAGTACCACGCCCGCATGACGAAGTAAATCACGTGACCCGTTCAATAATTGCGGCGTTAACTGTTCCAGCAGATGAGTATCATTAATCGCCAATACGGTTTGTTCGTCTTGATTGGCAATTGCCAGATATGTTGATGTGCTTTGACCATGTAAACGAACGCAGCCAGAGACATTCACTCCAGCACGGCGCGTCTCTTCTAAGAGCATCTCGCCATAAAAATCATTGCCAATCACAGAGAGTAAATGGACGTCGCGGCCTAACAGCGCCAGATTGTGGGCGATATTGCGCCCAACGCCGCCTGCCGAACAATGAATCGTACCGGGATGAGAAGCCGCTTGTGGGTAACGGATATCCGCCATCCCGCGAATATCCATATTGATTGTCCCCACCACGACGCAGTATTCCTGCTCGGTGAGAATGTAACCTTTGCCTTTAATCCGCCCTTTGCGCATTAAATCCATAATATGCGCCGCAACGCGCGAACGGCTGATTTGCAGCATGTCCGCAATTTCATTCTGCTGAATCAGCGGGTTACGCCGTAAAATTGCAAGGATCTCCTTTTCCCGGTTATTCATCTTCAGGCTACCGCTTTTTCAGTTTGTTGCGCTTTTAGCCAGGCGATCTCTTCTGCCCAGATATCCGGGTTGATGGTTTCAAGGATCAGCGGAATGCCGTCGAAACGGTCGTCCTGCATGATCCAGCGGAACGCATCATGACCGATATTGCCTTCACCGAGGCTATGATGGCGGTCAACGCGGCTGCCAAAGGTGCTTTTCGCATCGTTAAGGTGCATCCCACGTAGATACTTAAAGCCAACAATACGGGCAAAATCTGCGAACGTTTTTTCGCATTCGGCAGGAGTACGCAAATCATACCCGGCTGCAAATGCATGGCAGGTATCAATGCAGACGCCGACGCGGGATTTATCTTCCACGCCGTCGATAATCGCCGCGAGATGTTCGAATTTAAACCCTAAATTGCTGCCCTGACCGGCGGTGTTTTCAATCACCGCTGTTACACCTTGAGTTTTATCCAGCGCAATGTTGATGGATTCGGCAATACGCGCAAGGCAATCCTCTTCTGAAATCTGCATCAGATGGCTGCCAGGGTGGAAGTTGAGCAAAGAAAGCCCCAGCTGTTCGCAACGCTGCATTTCATCTATAAAGGCATCGCGCGATTTTTCCAGAGCTTCAGTGACCGGATGTCCGAGGTTAATCAGATAACTGTCGTGGGGAAGAATTTGCGCCGACGTGTAGTGATATTTTTCACAGGCGGCTTTGAATTCATCGATGGTTTGCGTCGTGAGCGGTGCGGCACGCCACTGACGTTGATTTTTGGTGAACAAGGCAAACGCGGTAGCGTCGATTTCGGCGGCGCGAATTGCGGCATTTGCCAGACCGCCAGCAGCACTAACGTGCGCTCCAATGTATTTCATATGTGGACTCCTGTTAAACCCGCTGGAGGAAAACGGTAATGATAGCGGGTTAACAGGAGCAAGATGTAGTGGTTTATGCGATGACGCTTTGAATTACATAGTTAATCGCAGCACCACCAACAATCAGCCAGGCAAACAGTACCAGTGCCATCAGCAGAGGTTTCGCCCCGGCTTTTTTCAGCGCGCTGACGTGAGTGGTCAGACCCAGCGCCGCCATCGCCATTGCCAGCAGGAAGGTATCCAGCGTTACCAGCATATCCACCACGCTCTGCGGTAACAGGTGGAACGAGTTAAAGATGGCAACCACGATGAACAGGATGGCAAACCACGGAATGGTGATTTTGCTTTTCTCGCCGCCATTCGCAGGAGACAGCTGTTTAACACGTGCCGCCAGCAGGATGAGGAACGGAGCCAGCATCATCACGCGCAGCATTTTGGAGATAACTGCTGCGTTCTCAGCTTCCGGGCTGATGGCATGACCAGCTGCCACTACCTGCGCCACTTCGTGCATGGTAGAACCAATGTAGATACCGAACGTTTCCGGGCTAAACCATTGGGTCATCAGCGGATACATTGCCGGGTAGAGGAAAATCGCGATGGTTCCGAAGATAACCACGGTTGCGACAGCCACAGTCACTTTACTGGCTTCTGCTTTCACTACCGGCTCAGTCGCCAGTACCGCCGCAGCACCACAAATACTGCTACCGGCACCGATCAACCAGCTGGTGTGCTTATCCAGGCCAAACACTTTCTGCCCCAGGAAGCAGGCCAGCAGGAAGGTGCTGGACAGTGTCAACACGTCAATGATGATCCCACTAATACCGACATCGGCAATTTGTGAAAACGTCAAACGGAAACCGTAAAGAATAATACCCAGACGTAGTAAATGTTGCTTGGCAAACAGCACACCGCCGTCACAGCTTTTCCAGATATGCGGATATACTGTGTTGCCTAAAACCATCCCCAACAAGATTGCGAGAGTGAGGGCACTAAACCCGGCACCCGCAACAGCGGGAATGGAACCACCCCACAGGGCGACCCCGGTGATAACTGCACTCAGGGCTAACCCCGGAATGAAATGCCACAGTGTACGATGTTGTTTCTGTAAGGTGATATTCGTCATAACCCTCTCCTTTATCCGGGCATAAGGTTACGACTAACTGGTTTAAAAATAAAATTGATTATATATTTATAATTAATCTTTATAAGTGGTAAGCGACTATGCACATCACCCTCCGGCAGTTGGAAGTTTTTGCAGAAGTATTGAAAAGTGGATCAACCACCCAGGCGTCGGTGATGCTGGCGTTGTCGCAATCAGCAGTGAGCGCGGCGTTGACCGATCTGGAAGGGCAGCTAGGCGTGCAACTGTTTGATCGCGTGGGGAAAAGACTGGTTGTTAATGAACACGGGCGGCTGCTCTATCCGCGTGCGCTGGCGTTGCTGGAACAGGCCG